>NZ_JBKHKJ010000009.1:0-154677 GCF_046546515.1 Parasediminibacterium schistidii
ATTTGAAAAAACTACTCATCATCTCCCCACACTTCCCCCCTATCAATGCCGCTGACATGCACCGTGTCAGGCAAAGCGTGTGGTATTTTGAACAATTTGGTTGGAAGCCGACAGTAGTTAGCGTAGATGAGCAGTTTATAGAAAACATTGTAGAACCTATGCTTTTAGAAACCCAGCCTACTGGCTTAGAAATAATAAAAGTAAAAGCATTTGCCACTTCATGGACGAGGAAAATAGGCTTAGGCGCATTGGCTTTAAGATCGTTATTTTTTTACTTTTTCGCTATAAATAAGCTATTAAAGCAAAAGCATTTTGACCTTGTTTATTTTTCCACCACTCAATTCCCTTTACTTGTGCTAGGGCGTTATTGGAAATGGCGGTTTAAAGTACCTTATGTCATAGACATGCAGGATCCTTGGCATTCTACTTATTATGTAAACAAGCCAAAGGCCGAGCGGCCAAAAAAATACTGGTTTTCCTTCTACTTAAATAAATGGCTGGAACCAATTGCCATGAACGGTGTAGATGGCTTAATTAGCGTTTCTGCTGCATATATCCAGGAATTGCAGCAGCGTTACCCAGTATTAATAAATAAACCTTCTAGCATCATTACTTTTGGGGCTTTTTCAAAGGACATGGAAGTGGCAAAAAAAAAAACCGTAAGCACCGTTTTTTTGAAAGACAACCATTTGAAATACATTGTATATGTAGGGCGTGGAGGGTTTGACATGCAGCTAGCCTTGGCCCTGGTTTTCGCTGCTTTTAAAGAAGGGCTTTCCAAGCAGCCCGATATTTTCAAGCAGTTCCGCTTTGTGTTTATTGGCACTAGCTATGCGCCTAAAGGAAAAGGCACAAAAACCATATTGCCAGTGGCGGAAAAAGCAGGTGTTGGGAATTATTTAACAGAATACACAGAGAGGGTTGCCTACTACGAAGGGTTATCAATACTACAAAATGCCGATATGTTGTTTATCCCCGGGTCAGATTCTGCTGCATACACAGCATCTAAGCTATACCCGTATATACTTACAGAAAAACCAATATTGGGTATTTTCCATATAGAAAGCAGTGCCAAGAAAATATTGGAAGATACAAGTGCTGGTAAAACCTGTGCAATAGGTGATGAGCCTGAAATTGTTTATGATACACTTAGCAGTTTATTGGCTAGCCTTGTAAATAAAACATACATCAACACCACCAATTGGAAAGCTTTTAGCAACTATAGCGCAGCATCAATGACAAAGAAACAAGTGGCTTTATTTAATTTGGTAGCAAGCAAATGAGCAAACGCATTGCAATAATTACCACGCACCCTATACAATATTATGCCCCTCTTTTTAAATTATTGGCAAAAGAAATAGGTATAAAAGTATTTTATACATGGGGCAAAAATTCAATAGAAAAATTTGACCCAGGGTTTGGCAAAACCATCAATTGGGACGTGCCGCTGCTAGATGGCTATGAATATGATTTTTTAGAAAATACATCTCCTAGCCCAGGCAGCCACAATTTTAAAGGCATTGTTAACCCTAATATTATCAAGTCAATAGAAGCCTATAGCCCTTCTGCCATTTTGGTTTTTGGATGGAGCTATAACAGCCATTTAAAAGTATTAAGGCATTTTAAAGGAAAAGTACCCGTTTATTTCAGGGGCGATTCTACCTTGCTCGACAATAAAAAAACTACCCTTGCAGACAAAGTCAAACTTTTTTGCAGGAAGCTTCTTTTGCATTCGGTATATAGGCATGTTGACAAGGTTTTTCATGTAGGTAGTGCCAGCAAAGCCTATTTTAAATGGGTTGGGCTAAAGGAAAACCAATTGGTTTTTGCCCCACATGCCATAGACAATGTAAGGTTTGAACAAAATTGCACGTCTGAAGCATTGGCAAAAAGGGCAAAATTGGGTATCCCTGAAAATGCAAAGGTTATTTTGTTTGCGGGCAAATTAGAGCCTAAGAAAAACCCTCAATTATTGTTGAAAGTCTTTCTAGCCTCGGATATGAAAGATGCACATTTGATATTCATTGGCAATGGCATTCTAGAACAAGCATTAAAAGTCCAAGCAGCAAAAGCTGGCAAGCAAGCATTAGTACATTTTGTAGGTTTCCAGAACCAATCGTTAATGCCAATGTGGTACAATTTGGCCGATGTCTTCTGTCTGCCTTCACAAGGGCCTGGAGAAACTTGGGGGTTGGCCGTAAACGAAGCGATGGCATGTGGCAAAGCTATTATTACTAGCAGCAAAGTAGGATGTGCCATAGATTTGGTAAAAGAAAGTGTAAATGGGTGGGTTTTTGAAACAGAAGCACGCTTGCAAACTATCTTTGCCCAATTGCCATCAAAGCAAGCCCTTGAAAAAATGGGGGCACGCAGCAAACAGATTATAGAACAATGGGCATTGCCAGTAACGGCCAGTAATATGCTAAAAGAATGGGAACAACAGTAGTATGAAGAATGTAAAAATTTTACCAATGTTCCTTCCATTGTTCATTGCGTTTTTTTTGGAATCAAACCCTGTTGCATCATACCTAACCGCCTGGTTAGGTAGTTTCTTTCTATTATATGTTTCATTAACAGGGTTTATTGCACCATTGCCCGATGATTTGCCTATTTCTGGGCAATTAATGCGGCCTTTGTTTGTAGTACAAGTTATTTTTTGCGGGTTCAATTTTTGTTCTTCCATTTTCTATTTTTTAGACACGCTGGGCATGCAGGACTTTGCTTGGCGGTCAAATTATTTTGTAGATAAAGCCAAGGTAATAAAAATTGCAGAAGCCCAGCGTTACTATTTGCTTGGGCATATTTCTTTGCTGCTGGGGCTGCTTAGTCGGCCACTGCAAAACGTAAAATTTGCATATAAAATAAAGGAAGATTTAGACTGGAGCGTTTTTTTAACAGGGTTTACTTTTTTTACTTTTATGGGGTCTGTCGTTACAAGATTTATTCCAGGCATGGGACAAATAAGGGAGCAATGCAGTAATATCAGTTTCTTGTGTGGCACTTATGCGTTTTGCTATGCAATCGTAAAAAAAGACAGGAATTTAATCCTAATGGCGGGGGCATTTTACGGATACAATTTTATTAATACCCTTGTGTCCGGCTTTAAGGAACCCATTATTGTAAGCCTGCTGCTGGTGGGTATTTTCATGTACCCTTTTTACAAGAAAGTGGTTACTTATGCGGCATTACCTTTCGTGTATGTGGCTTTTTTTATTATACCTGCTTATGTTAGCGCATTCAGGGGGCTAGCAAATGAAGACAATAGCGGGAACGCAACGGAAATAAGGGACCAAGCATTAAGCACTGCATTAGAGGGAAAAGAAAGCAACTGGGATTTTTTAACAGGCCGCCTTTCTGAAATTGGGATGTTTACAACATATATTGCATCTACACCCAAGCAAATACCCTATTATGGCACCCAAATAGTAGAGCAATCTTTAACAGTATTAGTACCTAGGGTTTTTTGGCGCGACAAACCCATTACAGAGGTATTGGTGATGCAAAGGGTATATGATGCAGGGGTAGTAAGTAATATTGCAAAAGTATCTGCCAAGCCCATGTATATAGTAGATGGTTATTTAAGCGGAGGGCTATTGGGCATTATGATAAGCCTTTTTGTATATGGGTTTGCAGTGCAGTGGATAGCAGGGATAGCAGAAAAATGGTTTGGAGGCTATTTCTTTGGCACGGCTATTATTTTCAATGGGTTGTTCTCTATTTTTTGGCGCGGCCTGTCTTTCGAGTTTATATTAAACTCTGTTTTATACTCATTCTTTTCAATGTATGTTATACGATGGCTTTTATACACTTACGGTTATCTAGAAAAAATACATGAAGATCCTGCACATAATACCGTCGTATAAGCCAGCATTTATATATGGTGGGCCTATTTATTCGGTAAGTACTTTATGCGAAGCCCAGGCTGCCCTAGGGCATCAGGTTTTTGTATTTGCTACCGATGCAAATGGTAAAAGCAATCTATCTGTTCCTCTAAAAAAAATCCAATGGGTAAATAGAGTAGGCGTTTATTATTTTCCACGTATTACTGGCGACCATACGCACGTGTCGCACAGCTTGTGGAAGTATTTAGCCAAAAATGCCAAAAACTACGATGTTGTGCACTTGCATAGCTGGTGGAGTATTTTGATGATAGGCTGCGCATGGGTATTAAAATGGAAAAATATTCCTTTTATACTATCGCCTAGGGGCATGTTTTCAACATATTCTTTTGGTAATAATGCAACTACTTTAAAGAAAAGGATTTTTTTCGATTGGTTTTCCAAGCCTATACTTCAAAAACAAGTTTTTCATGCCACTGCGGCGTCTGAGCAATCCGAAATACATGACTTGTTTGGTGCTGGTGCAAAAGTGTTTACCCTTCCTAATTTGCTGCAGTTCCCCAATTTATTACCTTTTGATATTGGGCAGCACAACCAACGCAATACCATTAAGCTATTATTCATTTCCAGGGTCGACCCTAAAAAGGGTATAGAATTGTTGCTTCATGCAATGCAGCAATTACACAAAGCAGCAATGCCAATTCATCTTACGATCATTGGCTCGGGCAGCCATGCGTATGAGAATGAATTAAAAAAGTTGGCTCGTTCGCTGTCAATCGAGTCGGTAGTAACATGGAAAGGAAGCGTGGAATGGAGGGCTAAGTTTGACGACATATTGGCCTGTGATGTGTTGGTACTGCCATCGTACAACGAAAATTTTGCCAATATCGTACTGGAAACCCTGTATGCCGGACGGCCTGTTATTGTTAGCAAACATGTAGGCCTTAGCGATTATGTAGAAGCCCAAAAAATGGGCTGGGTGATAGAAGCAGATACCGGAAGCATTGTAAATGCCGTAAAACAGTTCAGCGAACAAAAACAATACTGGCAGTCAAAGTCTTTGCAAATGCACAACCAAATACAGGCAGATTTTGCTATAACAAAATTAGCAGAAGCATATATCGATAATTATAAAACATATTTCAAAGTATAAGTAATTGCCCAACTCCTATTTTAGCTTTATTATTTTAACTTACAACGAAGAATTTCACTTACCAAGGCTGTTAAGTTCTATCCAATCATTATATGCCGCAACTTATATACTAGATTCTGGCAGCACAGATGGCACTGTGGTTATTGCCAATGGTTTTGGGTGCACTGTAAAAACAAATGCTTTTGTTAACCATCCCAAGCAGTGGCACGCTGCATTGGCTGCTTTTAACATTCAAACACCATGGGTGGTATGCCTAGATGCAGACCATACCGCATCGCCCGAATTAGTAGCATTGCTGGCTGGGTTTACTGGCAAAGGCTTTGAAGATGTGAATGGCATCTATTTCAACCGGAAGAATATATTTAAAGGCAAGTGGCTTCGGCATGGTGGCTATTCGCCGTTCTACCTGCTAAAAATGATCCGCTTTGGCGTGGGTTATTCCGACCTTAACGAAAACATGGACCACCGTTTTGTAGTGCCGGGCAAAACCGTTATCTGGAAAGAAGGCTATTTAATAGAAGAAAATTTTAAAGAGAACCACATAGCTTTCTGGATAAGCAAGCACAACCGCTACAGCGATTTGGTAGCGGCTGAAGAGTGGGAAAGGATGCTGAAAATGAGGTCGCAGACCATCAAGCCCAACTTGCTGGGCAACCCAGATGAAAAAAAAGCATTCCTAAAAAGTATTTGGTGGAAAATGCCTCTGTATGTGCGGCCATTTATATACTTTTTTCATCGATATTTTATACAATTAGGTATATTAGACGGGAAGCAAGGGTTTGTGTTCCATTTTTTGCAAGCATTTTGGTTTAGGTTGGTGGTAGACATTAAAATTGATGAGCTGAAAAAAGGGCAAAAGCAATCATGACAACCGATTTTAATAAATACAACAATAGCTGGTACCAGCCCAGCGGTACCTTAAAAAGGGGGCTTTGGTTTTTGGTGAATGTATTTTTCTTTAACAATGGGTTGGCAGGATTCAATAAATTGAAACTCCTACTGCTGAAAGCGTTTGGTGCATCAGTAGGCACTGGCGTAGTAATAAAGCCCTCTGTGAATATAAAATACCCTTGGTTTTTAACTATTGGCAACAATGTATGGATAGGCGAGGCAGTATGGATAGATAATTTAACCCATGTAATTATCGGCAACAATGTTTGCCTTTCGCAAGGGGCAATGTTGCTCACTGGCAACCATAATTATTCAAAACAAAGTTTCGATTTAATTATTGGCGAGATAAAACTGGAAGACGGCGTGTGGATTGGGGCAAAAGCCATTGTTTGCCCTGGCATTACCTGTTATAGCCATTCAGTTTTGGCAGCAGCATCGGTAGCCAACAAAAGCCTAGAGGCATACAGCATTTACCAAGGCAACCCAGCTGTAAAAGTGAGGGTGCGTAAAATTGGACACCTATAATTTATGCCACAAAGGCTAAAAAGTTCGAAGAATATGAAGGTTAAAGGTTATTGATACTATCTTTTTTCTGCATTTTTCTTTTCTTCTTTTCTCTTAAAACTTTGTGCCTCTTTGTGTCTTCATACCTTCGTGCCAGGTTAAGCGGGTGCATAAAAAGTTTTTCGCTTTGTGGCGATATTCCCTAATCTTTAAAAACCTTATCTTTGTGCCAGAAATGCACTTACTAAAAACCAAGTTAAATGCATTTTAGATGCTGTCAACTAGTACTTGCATCAAAGTTGTTTTTTTGTTAATATTAAGATAGTTTTAGCTAAAAAATAGCCTCGTTTTTATGGCTGTAAAATACGCAAAAATTACTCACAAAATGAGCATAAAATACGCAAAAAGTATGCACAAATCACTCAAAAAATAGGCACAAAATAGGCACAAAATAGGCACAAAATACGCATAAAACTTTTCCGTTATTGTTGATAATCAATGATTTAAAGGCGATGGAACGATTTTTCAAAAAATCGCGAATAGGAAAAAAGGCCGAAAATTGGCAAAACTGAAACTATTTTAATAAAAACCCCAGAAAAAGGAATAGTGTAGAAATTGTATAAGTGTTCTCGTTTTGCATCCCATCTTCTTGCCTGTGGGGTGTTTGTTCCGGCTTTTTGGGATAAGTGGCGGGCAGGGTGGTACTAGGGTGTTTTTTCACTAAAAAGCGAAAAACTTTTATGCACCCAATTAAGCAAGTTGCTGCCCTTGTGGCAACCTTTCTTTTTTTAATTTCAACCCAATAAAATAGTGTCCACAGGTAGTAATTATATAACCGTGTCCATCATCACTGCAACCTACAATAGTGCTGCAACTATTGCAGATACATTGCACGCCGTGCAAAGCCAAACCTACCCGCATATAGAACATATTATTGTCGATGGTTTGTCTACAGACAACACTATTCAGTTGGTAAAATCCAGCAACCATAAAGGCATCATTACTGAAGGAAAAGATGCTGGCATTTACGATGCCATGAACAAAGGCATTGGCTTGGCAAACGGGGAAATAGTGGGTATTTTAAATTCAGACGACTTTTACCCAGATGCTACTGTTATTGAAAAAGTAGTTGCTTTATTTAAGGAAACCGGTTGCGATGCCGTATATGGCGATTTGGTATATGTAGATGCAATTGATACAGCCAAAATAAAAAGAAATTGGGTTTCTGGGGCATATAAGCGGGATAATTTTTTGTATGGCTGGATGCCGCCGCACCCCACTTTTTTTGTAAAAAAAGAAGTTTATTACCAATATGGGTTATTTAATATTTCTTTGTGGGGCGCTGCCGACTACGAATTGATGCTGCGGTTTTTATATAAACACAGTATCAGCGTGGCATATTTGCCAAAAGTGCTGGTGCATATGCGTGCTGGTGGGCAAAGCAACCATTCCCTATTTAACCGCCTGCGGGCAAATAGGGAAGACAGGAAGGCTTGGCGGTTAAATGGGCTAAAGCCATATTGGTACACGTTGCTGCTGAAACCACTAAGGAAAATCAGCCAGTTTTTTATTAAGGATTAGTTTACTTTAAATGTTTGGTGTACACATGAATAAGATGTTTTTGTATAAGGTTTTTGCTGCCTTTTTGTGTTGTGTCATTTCTACAAAAATGCTTTGTGCACAGGATATTTTAAAAAGCAAAGATTTAAGCACCTTTAAAGTAGATGTGCTTACTGATGATGACATCAATAAGTTTAAGCAGCAAATACAGCAAAGCGGCCTTACAGAAACACAAGCAGAGCAGTTGGCGTTGCAAAGGGGCTTGCCTACATCTGAACTAAGCAAGTTGAGGGCAAGGCTAGCTTCTACAAGCAATAATAAAAATACAAGTATTACTAGCAAGGCGATTAGCAGGGCACTCGATACTACCGATTTTGTAGCATCAACTACAACGTATGAAAAGGAAACAAGGAATACAGTTTTTGGCAGCGAATTGTTCAACAATCCCACGCCTATTTTTGAACCCAACCTCCGAATAGCTACCCCAAAAAATTACTCACTTGGCCCTGACGACGAGTTAATCATTGACGTGTTTGGCTACCAGGAGGCAAACTACCGGTTAACCGTATCGCCCGAAGGCAGTATCAATATTCCCTTTATTGGCATTGTGCCTGTAACTGGCCTAACCATAGAGCAGGCAACCAAGCGCATCAAAACAAAAATGATGGGCAGTGGCTATGCAAGCATGGCCACTGGGCAAACAGAGTTGCAAGTAAGCATTGGTAAAATACGCAGCATTAAAGTAACAGTGATTGGCGATGCAAAAAAACCTGGTTCGTATAATATATCTTCCTTATCCACGCTTTTCAATGCCTTGTATGCCGCAGGTGGGCCTAGTGGCAAAGGATCTTTCAGGCAAATTGAATTGATACGGAACAACAAAATAATCGTGAAACTAGACGCTTACGATTTTTTGCTAAAAGGCGACCAAACCAATAACGTTCGCTTGAGCGATCAAGACGTGATTAGAATCCCTCCGGCAGACGTCCAAGTTAGTTTGCTTGGGGAAGTAAAAAGGGAGGGTATATTTGAAATATTACCAAACGAAAGCTTACAAAAACTGATTGGTTTCTCTGGAGGTTTTGGAAACGAGGCTTATACTGCATCTGTGCAGATAAAACAAGTTACTGAAAAGGAACGCCGTATAAAAGACGTGTTGAAAAATGATTTTTCTACCTATGTGCCTGCAAAAGGGGATTCTATTCAAGTAAATAAAATCCTAAACCGATACGACAACAAAGTAACCATCTCTGGTGCTGTTTACAGGCCAGGGACCTATGAATTGAAAAAAGGCTATACACTTGCGCAATTGATAGAAAAAGCAGATGGGCTGAAACAAGACGCCTTTAAAGAACGTGGCGAAATTGTGCGGATAAACGATACAGACCTTACTAAAAAAATTATACCATTCAATGTGCAGGCTGTTGTGGCTAAAACCGCTACCGACATACCTCTTC
Source organism: Parasediminibacterium schistidii (assembly GCF_046546515.1). Classification (NCBI taxonomy): domain Bacteria; kingdom Pseudomonadati; phylum Bacteroidota; class Chitinophagia; order Chitinophagales; family Chitinophagaceae; genus Parasediminibacterium; species Parasediminibacterium schistidii. The sequence goes on from NZ_JBKHKJ010000009.1 coordinate 9,405, forward strand.
AAAAAAATGATGAGGTAATTATTGGCGAGGCGGGGGCTTACAAGGAAAAATATACCATATCGCTGGAAGGAGAAGTGAAAAAACCAGGGCTTTACCCCTATTTTGATGGGATAACTTTAAACGATTTATTGTTTTTGGCAGAAGGGCTAACCGATGCGTCTGCAATTGATCATATAGAAATTGCACGCCGGGTAAAAAGCGACAACAATACAAAAAAAGATGAAATGGCTATCATAATAGACGTAGCTGCACAAAAAGACCTGAGCGTAATTGGCAATGAAACACAATTGCAACCTTGGGACGTAATTGCCGTGAGGCGCAAGAAAGATTACAGGGAGCAAGTAAGCGTGAAAGTAGAAGGAGAAGTAAAATACCCTGGCAATTATATATTGTCTGAAAAAGATGAACATGTAAGCAATTTGCTAAAACGGGCAGGCGGCATTACCAATGAAGCATTTATAGAAGCAGCCAGCCTGATACGGGTAAATAATACTTTGCTGAAAAACAACGACATGGCCGAAGAAAAAGTAAAAAAAATACAGCAACAACTAAAAGATACGAGCAGCAATTTGGTAGAAGGCTATACAAAACCCACTATAAAGGTTGGCCTCGACTTGAGCAAGATACTAAGCAATCCCAGGGGCCTAGATGATATTTTGCTACAAGAAGGCGACGTGCTAAGCATACCAAAACAAAAGAATGAAATAAAAGTAAATGGCGAAGTAATGGTGCCTTCGGAAGTAGTATATAAAAAAGGCGAGTCTTTAAAATATTACATCAATAAAGCGGGCGGATATACAGACAATGCAAGGGAGAAAAAAGTATATGTACTATATGCAAATGGCGATGCCAACAGGATAAAACATTTCTTATTTTTTAAAACATACCCCGTAATTACGCCCGGGTCAGAAATTTTAGTGCCTAAAATACCTGAAAGAAAAGCAAATGGCTTATCAACTGCCGAAGTCATCGGCCTTACAAGCGCAATAGCCAGCTTAGCAGGCGTGGTGATAGCTATATTAAGGCGCTAGTTAGCTATAAATTTTCGCTTTTTTTTGCCACAAAGACACGAAGGTTCAAAATAGAACTTTTTTTGTGCATCTTACTGTCTTGGTGTCTTCGTGGCTATAACCAACTGGCACAAATGAAAACTGAATACAAAAATAGTATTTCAAACGCTTTATACCTTTTGTTGGTACAAGGTGTAAACTACCTCATACCTTTAATTATTTTGCCCTACCTGTTAAAGGTGCTGGGGCCAGAAAAATATGGCATTATTGGCCTGGGACAGGCTTTTGTGCAATACTTTATTTTAATTGTAGAGTTTGGTTTCAACCTAAGCGCCGTGAAACGGGTAGCCCTCCACAGGTACGACCCTGAAAAGCTAAGTGTCATATTCTGGTCTACCCTTGGGGCAAAATGTATATTATGTGCCTTTTGTTTTTTACTGCACATGCTGCTAGTGCATACAGTGCCGCTATTTCAGGTACATAGCCAAGTATTGAATGTGTTTTTTTTAATGGTTATTGGCAATGTGCTGTTCCCTATCTGGTTTTTTCAGGGCATAGGCAAAATGCGCCTGCTGGCGGTGGTCAATTTTTTAGTGAGATTGTCTATCCTGCCCATCATCCTTGTGTATGTAAAAAAGCCATCCGATTATGTGTTAGCAGCGCAGTTGCAGTCGATGGTTTATTTATTGTCGGGCTTGCTTTCTTTTATCTTCATTTTTTGGTTTAAATATGTAAAATTTAGCCCCATTAGCATAAAAACCATGCTTGCCGAGGCCAAGGAAAGCTGGCTGGTGTTTGTGTCCAGTGCCGCTATCAATGTTTATACGTCTTCCTTTGTGGTTATCCTTGGTTTTTTTGCCACTACAACTGCCATTGGCTATTACACGGCGGCTGAGCGGGTGATGCGTGTTTCGTGCTATTTAATTGCTGCGCCACTAAGCCAAGCATTTTTCCCAAAAATCAGCGAGCTAGTTGTTAGCAACCGAAGCAAGGCAATAGACATGCTATGGGTAGTATTAAAAATTACCATCTTGTCCATGTCAGCTGTTGCCGTTTGCCTTTTCTTCTTAGGTGGGCTGGTTACTAAACTACTAGGGGAAAGCTACCACAATTGCATTTATCTACTCAAAATAATGTGCCTTGTACCACTGCTTATTGGCTTGGGCGGTGTGCTGGGGCAGCTTGGCCTGCTGGCTTTTGGCGAGAAGGAAATGTATGCAAAAGCATACCTTATCACGGGGGCTTGCTCCATAGTGCTTGTATTTGTGCTTACCTATATGTTTAAAGAAGTTGGCACTGCTTGGGCATTGCTGGCAACCGAGCTGATAGTGGTAGGCCTGCTGGCAAAATATGCAAGGGATGGCATTTTTAAAAAGCAATTCTAGGATTGCCAGAAAGGCATGAAAGCTAGAAGTGGTACTAATAAAATAAAGTATTATATACTTTGCCCTTCTCTTCACCTTATAACTTTTGTGCATATTTGTGTATTCGAGCCTTTGTGGCAAATAAATTTAATCATCCATCCATCGTATGCGCATTTCCATAGCATTGGCTGTTTATAACGGGGGGCAATATTTGCCACTTTTGCTGGAATCGCTGCGGCATCAGGATACGCTGCCTTACGAGCTGGTAATAGTTGACGATTGTTCTACCGACAATTCTTGGGACATTGTTTCTTCAATCCCTTCCAATTTATTTCCTGTCCGTTGCTATAAAAACGATACCAACCAAGGGGTTATTTATACGTTTAAGAAACTAATAACCCTTTGCAAGGGGGATTATATAGCCTTTTGCGACCAGGACGATATTTGGGAAAATCATAAAATAAGCATCTCGGCCGAAAAAATGCTGGCCACCGAAAACAAGCACCCCAATACGCCAATAGCCATTTTTACCGATTTGGCCACCATAGACCAGGCGGGCAATAAGCTACAGGCTTCTTTTTTCCAGCATTTCAATATACAGCCCCATGACTTGTCTTTTTTAGATATTTTGTTCGACAATGTTGTAACAGGCTGCACCGTTATGGTAAACAAACTTATGGTAAACAAGCTGCACGATATGCCCATGGATGTATTGATGCACGACCATTGGGTTGCCCTAATTGTTTATAGCTTTGGCAAATTTGATGTATGTTACAGCCCTACGATTTTATACAGGGTGCATGGCAGCAGCGTAACCAACAAAGACAAGAAAAACAAAATACAATTATTTCAGTTTTACTTAAAAAGTCACAAGGGGTTATTTATTAAAAAAATTGCCCAAGGCGAGGCTTTTTTGAAGGTTTACAACCATTTGCTTACCGATGCAGACAAGGCTACGCTTTCTTTTTTCATTAAATTAAAAAATACATCGGTGCTAAAGCAGGTATTTACTCGCAGGGTATCCCGTTTTCATAAACCGTCCTCTATTTATAAAATATATATTGGCAATGGAAAATAAGGCCGCTGGTTTTGCCAGTTTGCTTGTTTGCATAGTGCTGTACAACAAAAAACTAAGCGCATCCGAAACATTTGTTTCGCTGGCGCAGCATTTGCCACCCAATGTGTTGCTAACCGTGCTTGTGTACGACAATAGCTTGGAAGCAGATAGCGCTATTGAAATCATTAAATCGGCATACTCTAACATCCAATTACTTTATACGCATAATGCAGCAAACCCCGGCTTGGCTGTGGCATATAACCATGCGGCAGCCATTGCTGCGCAGTTACAGAAAGACACGCTTGTCTTGTTTGACCAAGACAGCACTGTGCCGCCCGAATATTTCAATGTTGCCTTGCTAGCCCTTGCCAATAACCCTGCTATAAATTTGTTTAGCCCCGCAATCGTGTCCAAAGGCATTATTATTTCGCCCTCCCAGTTTTTGTTTGGTAGGGCTTGGGCAAAAAAAGAAGCGAAACCAGGCATTACCGCATCAAAAAACAGCTCCATTATCAATAGCGGCATCATCATCCGCCTTGCGGCATTTAATAAACTTGGCGGCTATGATGAGGCTTTGTCGTTAGATTATAGCGACCACTATTTTTTCTATAAGTACAAAACGGCATTTGCAAGTTTTTTTGTATTGCCGATAAGCATCAACCACGAGTTATCTACTTTTTTCGATACTGATTACACAAAAGTGTTTGGCAGGTTTGCAACTTATTTTGCCGCATCCTTGCTTTTTGCACAGAAAACAAATACAAAAGCCCCCTTGTTCTGGTCGTTATTAAGGGCTTTCAAATTGTCGGTTGTGTTTAAGCGGGCTTCTTTTATAAAATATGCTGTTGGTGGGCTTTTGAAATGAGTAACATTTTCAAAATAACTTTCCTCGTTTCCGAAGCCGTTGCTTGCAACGCCCTGTCAGGATTGCTGTATAGAATCACGTTTTTTTTAGTACAAATTTCAGCTACTATAAGCATAAGTACATTTACTGTTTATTAAACCATCTGCGCCATTCTTTGTGTCCTTTAAGTGCAACGTTTTACCTAAGATGGAGCTTTCTTTGTGTTTCTTTGCGAAAAACTTTGTGTGCTTTGTGGTTTAATATTCGCTCAAAACTTTATTAAAATCCACCTTGATGTAGTAACAACTAAACAATGGCTATCCCAAATCAAAAAATTTCAGTTGCCCTTGCCACTTACAACGGTGCAAAATACATAAAGCTGCAACTGCTTTCAATACTTGGTCAAATAGGCGAGGGGGACGAAGTAATAATATCCGACAATTACTCTACAGATAATACCATTGCCATCATCAAGGAAATTGGCGACAGGAGGGTGAAAATATTTTTCAAGCAACAGGTTTCTGCCAAAGGCAGCACAAACTGTTATTTCAATTTCGAGAATGCCCTAAAGCATTGCAATGGCGATATTGTTTTTTTGTCGGACCAAGACGATGTTTGGAAGGAAAATAAAGTGCACGTTTGTTTGAATTATCTTCAAAAATACGACCTAGTGGTAACAGATTGCTCCCTTACAAGCGAAGCAGGAGAGGTATTAGAAAGTTCTTATTTTAAAATAAGGGAATCTGGCACTGGCTTTTTCAAAAATTTAAAGCAAAATACCTATATAGGCTGCTGCATGGCGTTTAAAAAACAGTTGTTGCAAGTGGCAATGCCTTTCCCAAAAAAAATGCCCATGCACGATATATTGCTAGGTACCATAGCCGATTTGTTTTTCAAGCCAATATTTATACCAAAAGCTTTGCTGCTTTATAGGGAGCATAGTGGCAATGTCTCAGCCACATCAGCAGGCAAATCACCTTTTGGGCTTACCCGGCAATTAGGGTTTAGGCTACGGGTAATACAATACTTGCCGCTTTTGTTGTGGCGGAAACTATGGCTGAAGGAGTAAAGCTGATACATCAATTACTATATAACAGCTATATTTTAATAGTAATTTTTCAAGCATATACAACGTTAAATATTTTGGCATAAATATGTTGCCTAATATTGCAGCTATACAAAAGGAATATCGGCTAATCTTTAAATATGGAAGTTATCGTTTCGGCATCAATAGTTTTATATAACAGCGACGATGTTGTGTGTAAAGCAATAGCCTCTTTATTAAAAGCAAAAATTGGGCTGAAGCTTTTCTTGGTGGACAATTCGCCTACAAGGGCTTTGGAAACTAAACTCGCAGCCTTTATAAATAACCCACAGGTTGAGTATATATACAACAATGCAAATGTAGGTTTTGGGGCTGCCCATAATATTGCCATAAAAAAAAGTATCCCTTTTGCAAAATACCACTTGGTAATAAACCCCGATATTTATTTTGAGGAGGGAGTTGTGGAAGCCTTGTATGCGTACATGGAAATAAATAAAGAGGTGGGGCATGTAATGCCTAAGATTCTGTACCCAGACAATACGGTACAATATGTGGCCAAGTTAATTCCCTCACCTATAGATCTTCTGGCAAGGCGGTTTTTGCCAAGTTTTGTTTTCAAGAAGCGGAATAAAACGTTGCAACTGGAATGCTCTGGCTACAACCAAGTTTTTGAAGCCCCTTATCTTTCAGGCTGTTTCATGTTTTTAAGGATGGCTGCGTTGAACGAAGTTGGCCTATTTGACGAACGTTTTTTTATGTACCCCGAAGATATAGACCTTACCCGGCGCATACATAAAAAATTCAAGACCGTTTTTTACCCTGCTGTTTATGTTTACCACGAACATGGCAAAGGGTCCTACAAAAGCATGAAAATGCTTTGGATACATACCGTGAACATCATCAAGTATTTTAACAAGTGGGGCTGGTTTAATGATACTGAAAAAAGAAGCATTAATAAAGCTACTTTAGGGCAGTTTAATTAATAAAAACACGTTTATTTTTACTTTAGTTTAGTATAAAATGAGTTCTCAAATTGTAGTTGTAGATATTGTCAAAAAAAGCAAGGACTTTTTCTTCTTCCTGCTGTCTAAATGGGCATTAATCCTAGCTGTTTCTTTGTTGGCGGCAGTAGCAGCAATTGTTTACACATGGCGGCAAGACCCTAAATATTCAGCCACTATGACTTTTGTTGCCGAAAGCGAAACCTCTTCTGGCTTGGGGGGCTATGCTAGCTTAGCAGCACAGTTCGGGGTAGATGTTGGTGGCAGCTCCAGCAGTGCTTTCTCCGAAGACAACTTGGTAGAACTATTAAAAAGCAGGTTGCTGATAGACAAGACATTGCTTTCTCCTTTTGGCGATGGCTTGTTAATAGATAAATATATTGCCAATCATAAAATAAATGAAAAATTGGCTACCGACACGGCGCTTAGTAAAATTAATTTTGCAACTATTGCCGCGGGCAAATACAACAGGGCTACAGATAGTGTATTTAATGCAATTGCAAATGGCATTATAAAGTCGCAAATTGACGTTGATAGAATAGATAAGAAATTGGATATTATTTATATCAAAATGACAGATATAGATATGCTTTTTGCTAAAAAATTTGTAGAAATGCTTGCCAGTAACGCCATCTTATTTTATACTGACTACAAAACAAGGAAAAACCTAGCCAACGTAGCCATCCTGCAAAGGCAAACCGACTCTGTAAAAAGGATGTTGTTTGGCGATATTAGCGACATAGCTTCCATTGTTGACTTAAACGTGAACCCCATTAAACAAACCCTGCGCACAAATGGACAGAAACGCCAGATAGACTTGCAGGTAAACACTGCTTTATACACTGAGTTATTGAAGAATTTAGAAATTTCTAAGCTTACGCTTCGCAAAGAAACCCCATTGATACAGGTAATAGACGTGCCAAAACTCCCATTGAAAAATGAGAAAAAAGGCAGGTTTTTAATGGGTTTGCTTGGGGCTATCCTTGGGGCTATTATAACATCTGTTTTCCTACTGATAAAAAAATGGATTGTGGAAACAGCTTGATGAATTATATTTTAAATACCTAAAATAGCTTGATAAGTTACCTAATATTATTTGGCATTTTTGCGCTGATTGCCCTTTTTAGCCTAGCTACTTTGGGGAAGGATCAGCCAATGGTTATTTTTATATCCATTGCGGCTCTCCTAATTGTAACAGCAGGCTTCAGGGACGGCACGGCTTTTAGGGACTACTCTATTTATGAATTAATGTATACTAACTACCAAAAAATTAGTTTATTGGCTTTCGAGCCAACTTTTATACTGCTGTCGGCAATAGTAAAGTATGTTTTTTTTGATAAAGTAATTGTTTTGTTTGTCTTATATGGAATTATTGGGGTTTCGGTTAAATTTTGTGCTATCAGGCAATTGTCACAATTTTATTATTTGTCTGTGCTTTTTTATTTTTCAAATTATTTTCTATTACATGAAATGACTCAGATTAGGGCTGGCGTGGCTGCGGGTTTTTTGCTGCTTTGCATCAAGCCTATTTACAATAGGGACTTTGCCTCTTTTTTCTTTTTCAACCTCCTTGCTTTCCTTTTTCATTATTCTGCTATCATTTTTTTGCCATTCTATTTCCTACTACCCAAAAAAATGGATAGCTTGGTATATGTTTTGCTTTTAATTGGCACTTATTTGTTGCATTTTGTAAACATACATGCCACTACAATCTTTTATCTCATCCCAGCAGAAAATTTACAGTTTAAATTAGAATCATATAAAAACCTAGTTGAATTTAGCCTGCAGGAAAAATTAAACGTTTTCAAGCCCTTGCAGGTAGCTCGCATTGGGTTATGCTTGTTTTTATTATGGAAAAAAGATTTGATTTTTGAGCAGAACAAGTATGCTTTTATCCTGCTAAAAATATATTTTATCGCAGTTTTTGCCATCCCGCTTTTTGCCGATATCCCTACATTTGCCATCAGGTCTAGCGAGTTGCTTGGCGTGGTAGAAATTATCATGCTGCCAATGGCCATCTACGCAATAAAGGAAACAAAAATAGTTGCCCTAGCTACTGTTGCTTTATGTTTTGCTTTTTTGTGTGTCAATTTTTTTTATACCAAATTGATTGTCTTTAAGTAATCCCATAGAAATAACGGACCCGGAAGGTTATTTATCCCAATGCAAGCAACAAAACAACTATTATTTTTTTTAAGTTAGCCAAATTTCTTATCCTTGCACAGTACTAAACAAAACACATTAAATGAAAAAAGCGCTCATTACAGGTATTACAGGACAGGATGGTTCTTATTTAGCTGAATTATTGCTAAAAAAAGGTTACGAAGTACACGGTATCAAACGTCGTAGCTCTTTATTTAATACGGGCCGTATAGACCATTTCTATGAGGATCCTCACATTCCAGACCGCCACTTAGTATTGCACCACGGCGATTTAACAGATAGCACCAATTTAATCAGGATTATACAAGAAGTACAGCCCGATGAAATATACAACCTTGCTGCCATGAGCCATGTGCATGTAAGTTTTGAAGAACCAGAATACACTGCTAACGCAGATGGTATTGGTACATTAAGGATACTGGAAGCCGTTCGTTTATTAGGCTTGGTAAAGAAAACAAAAGTGTACCAAGCATCTACTTCCGAGCTATATGGCTTGGTTCAAGCAGTGCCTCAAAGCGAAACCACGCCATTTTATCCACGCAGCCCTTATGCTGTTGCTAAAATGTATGCTTACTGGATCACGGTAAACTATCGTGAGGCTTATGGCATTTTTGCTTGCAATGGCATTTTGTTCAACCACGAAAGCCCACAACGTGGCGAAACCTTCGTAACACGCAAAATAACCCGTGCAGTTGCCAAGATTGCGTTGGGTATGCAGGACACCATATTCCTAGGCAACCTGAATGCAAGGCGCGACTGGGGCCATGCAAAAGACTATGTAGAAGGCATGTACCTGATATTGCAGCAAGAAACACCAGAGGATTATGTATTGGCTACGGGCATTACAACAGAAATCCGTGAATTTGTAAAAATGGCTTTTGCCGAAGTGGGTATAGAAGTAGCTTTCCGTGGCGAAGCAGAAAGCGAAGAAGGTTATATCACGGCAATACATGGCGACTACCATTTGAAAATAGGTAAAGTAGTGGTAAAAGTAGATCCACGTTATTACCGTCCTACAGAAGTAGAATTGCTAATTGGCGACCCTACTAAAGCAAATACAAAACTTGGCTGGAAACCGAAGTACGACCTTGCTGCACTGGTAAAAGAAATGGTAGCCAGCGATGTGAAACTCTTTAAAGAAGAGAAACATTTAAGGGAACATGGTTTTGCACCTAAAAACGTAGCAGAATAATGGAAAAGCGTTCTAAAATATACATAGCTGGCCATCGTGGAATGGTAGGCAGTGCTATCATAAGAAGGCTTCAGAAAGATGGTTATGACAACATCATAACTAGGACATCAAAAGAGTTAGACTTGCGCAACCAACAGGCCGTGAACAGCTTTTTTGAAACAGAAAAGCCCGATTATGTGTTTTTAGCGGCTGCAAAAGTTGGTGGCATAGTTGCCAACAATACCTACAGGGCGGATTTTATTTATGAAAATTTGATGATGGAAAGCAACATCATCCATGCTTCCTACGTTAATAAAGTAACAAAGTTATTGTTCTTGGGTTCGTCTTGCATTTATCCTAAACTAGCCCCGCAGCCTTTGAAAGAGGAGTACCTGCTCAGTGGCTTTTTAGAACAAACAAACCAGCCCTATGCCATTGCCAAAATAGCAGGCATAGAGTTGTGCGATGGCTACAGGGCGCAGTATGGCTGCAATTTCATTTCGGCTATGCCCACCAATTTGTATGGGCCAAATGACAATTACGACCTGCAGAAATCGCATGTGTTGCCGGCTATGCTAAGGAAATTTATCACGGCAAAGAAAAACGGTACGCCATCAGTAGAATTGTGGGGAACTGGCACGCCTAAGCGTGAATTTTTACATGTAGATGATTTGGCAGATGCTTGTTTGTATTTAATGAGCAGTTACAATGAAAAAGGATTAGTGAATGTAGGCTGGGGGGATGATGTTACCATCCTGGAACTGGCGCAACTGGTGAAAAAAATAGTTGGCTACGAAGGCGAACTAAAGTTTGACACCACCAAGCCCGATGGCACCCCACGCAAGTTGATGGATGTAAGCAAGCTGGAAAGCTTTGGCTGGAAAGCTTCCATAACATTGGAACAAGGGATAGGCATGGTTTATAATGAAATAAAAGACACGGAGTGGCAATAATGGTTGCTAAAGAAAAACCAAGGTTATTGATACTTTTGGACCGATTAGTAGTAGGAGGGCAAGCGGTAGATGTTATACCGCTTGCCTTTTATTTTAAACAAGCATTTGAGGTAAAGCTCATATACGGTGAAAAAAAACCAGATGATACCGAGGCAACGTACTTGTTGGATTTGTATCCTGGCATAGATGCCATAAAAATACCATCGCTCAAAAAAACGCTCAACCTTGTAACTAATATTAAGGCGTGCATTGATTTAAATAGGGAAATAAAGTATTTTAAGCCCCATATTATACACACCAATGCTGCCAAGTGTGGTGTTATTGGTCGTTTAGCTGGTTTTTACAACAAAGTGCCAGTTATTGTGCACACATTCCATGGGCATTTTTTCCATTCATACTTCAACAGGTTTTTTTCCAGCGGCATTATTGCAACAGAGAAAATACTTACCCGTATCAGCAGTGCCATCATAGCTACTAGTAGCCGGCAAATGGACGATTTGGTGTACACTTACAAAATTGCCCCGAAAAATAAAGTAACCATTATTGGCTTAGGGATAGATGAAGGCTTTCTGGCTTCAAAAAACACTGATTTGGCAAACAATTTTGCAGCCAAATACCAAGTTGATAGCGATACCGTTGCCATTGGCATTATTGCAAGGATTGTACAGGTAAAGAACTTCAATCTTTTTGTGGCTGTAGTAAACAAGGTTTTGCATAAAACAAATCAAAAGGTAATTTTTTTTGTAATTGGCGATGGATACTTGAAAAAAGATGTTCAACAACAACTTACAGGGCATGGTATTGGCTTTAGCAGTGACGAAAACCCTTTGCCAAATGCACCAGTAATATTCACCTCATGGGTTTCGCAAATTGGCGAAGCATTGGCAGCGTTAGACATTGTGGTGCTAACCTCAAACAATGAAGGCACAGGCCTGTCCCTTGCCGAAAGCCAATACTGTGGCAAGCCTGTTGTAGCCACCAATGTAGGCGGTGTGCCAGACACATTGATTGATGGCAAAACAGGTTTTCTTGTGCCACCTGCTAACGCTGGCGCTTTTGCAGAAAAATTATTATGCTTAATAGAGGACAGAGCACTGAGGCGGCAAATGGGCAATGCAGCAATGATATTTGCACGCGAAAAATTTGCCAAGAAAAAAGAAATTGAAAGCCTTACGCAATTGTATATAAAACTATTAGAACAGTAAGTTTTGGCAAAGAACCAAGAAAATATTTTGTCAATACCTTGCCAATTTGCCCAAAAACACTTTTCTTTACAGGCCAACCTCAAGCAGGTTTTCACATACCTAAAAATCAAACTGTTCAAAATTTAATAACAGCAATGAAAAATATATTAATTACGGGGGGTGCAGGTTTTATAGGCAGCCATGTAGTGCGTTTGTTTGTAACAAAATACCCAAGTTACAATATTATAAACCTAGATGCACTTACCTATGCGGGCAACTTGGAAAACCTGAAAGACATTGACCAAAGCCCCAACTATACATTTGAAAAAGTAAACCTTTTAGATGTAGCTGGCCTTAGCAGTGTTTTTGAGCGGCATAATATTACCGATGTTATCCATTTAGCCGCTGAAAGCCATGTGGACAGGAGCATTGAAAGCCCGCTCGATTTTGTGCATACCAATATTGTAGGTACCGTAAACCTATTGAACATTGCCAAAACAAAATGGGGGGCAGATTTTAGCAAGCACCTCTTTTACCATATCTCTACCGATGAGGTTTATGGTGCATTGGGTGCAGAAGGGCTGTTTACAGAAACCACGCCTTATCACCCAAATTCACCCTATTCCGCCAGCAAGGCTGCTTCCGATCATTTTGTAAGGGCTTATGCAGAAACCTATCACATCCGTACCATTATTTCCAATTGCTCCAACAATTACGGGCCTTTTCATTTCCCTGAAAAGTTAATCCCTTTGTTTATCAATAACATCATCCACAAAAAACCTTTGCCAGTTTATGGGGATGGCCTATATACAAGGGATTGGTTGTTTGTAAAAGACCACGCAACAGCTATTGATGTTATTTTCCATAATGGCAAAATAGACGATACTTATAATATTGGTGGGTTCAACGAATGGAAGAACATAGACCTAGTAAAAATACTTTGCAAGCTAATGGATGAAAAGCTAGGCAGGCAAGCAGGCGAAAGCGAGGAACTGATTACTTATGTAAAAGACCGTCCGGGACACGACCGCCGCTATGCCATTGATGCTACCAAGCTGAATAAAGAACTAGGTTGGGCACCATCTGTTACTTTTGAGCAAGGGCTTGCCCAAACCATTGACTGGTATTTGGAAAACACAACTTGGCTGAGCAATGTAACCAGCGGTGCTTATCAAAATTATTATTCATCTATGTATTCAAACAGGTAAAAGATGAGGGTAGAGGAAACAAAATTGAAAGGCTGTTATATTATCCACGACACGGTGTTTGCCGATAGCAGGGGTTATTTCTTTGAGAGTTTCAACAAACAGAAATTTGAATCGCTTACTGGCGCACAAATAAATTTTGTGCAAGACAACCAATCAAAATCTACCCGCGGCGTACTGCGGGGTATTCATTTTCAGCAGGGTGAACATGCACAGGCAAAGCTAGTAAGGGTATTTGAAGGGGTAGTATTGGATGTGGCTGTTGACCTACGCAAAGAGTCGCCCACATTTGGTGAATATGTTGTAGTAGAATTAACGGGCGATAACCATGTACAGTTTTTTGTGCCGCGTGGTTTTGGCCACGGCTTTGTTGTACTTAGTGAAACAGCAACTTTTTTTTATAAATGCGATAATTTTTATAACAAAGCCAGCGAAGGCGGCTTGATATATAATGACCCAACTGTAAACATCGACTGGCAAATACCTGCAAGCGAAATACAGATTTCAGAAAAAGACAGCATATTGCCTAATTTTGAGCAAATAAAGGAAACGGTTTACTGGTAGGGCGTAAGGATTGCCAACTTTCAAAAGGTTTGCAACCCTACCCATGGTACCCACTTATTTGTTTATAGTAAAACTTTACAAGAACCATTTTTAAATCATACTTCTAATGAAAGGGATTATTTTAGCAGGTGGAAGCGGCACAAGGCTCTACCCTATTACCAAGGGTATCAGCAAGCAAATAATGCCTATTTACGATAAGCCGATGATTTATTATCCCTTGTCTGTACTAATGCTGGCAGGTATTAAAGAAGTGCTTATCATAACTACCCCGGAGGATTCCGCCCAATTCCAACGCCTGCTGGGCAATGGACACGAGTTGGGGTGTAGCTTCAATTATGCTGTACAAGAAAAACCAAACGGGCTTGCTCAGGCTTTTGTAATTGGTGCCGATTTCATTGGTACCGATAAAGTAGCTCTGGTGCTAGGCGATAATATTTTTCATGGTGCTGGTTTTAGCAAACTCGTGCAATCTTTCAATGATGTTTCGGGTGCAGCCATTTTTGCGTATGAAGTAGGCGACCCCGAAAGGTATGGCGTAGTAGAATTTGACAAAAATTTTAAAGCTTTGTCTATCGAGGAAAAACCCGTGGCCCCAAAGTCGAACTATGCAGTGCCAGGCTTGTATTTTTACGATAATGAGGTAGTTGAAATAGCAAAAAATATCCCAGCATCCCCAAGGGGAGAATACGAGATAACAGATGTAAACAAAGTTTACCTCGAAAATAAAAAACTCCATGTAGGCGTGATGAACCGTGGCACAGCTTGGCTAGACACGGGTACTTTCGATTCATTAGCAGATGCCAGCGAATTTGTTAGAGTAATTGAAAAACGCCAAGGCCAAAAAATTGGCTGTATAGAAGAAGTAGCGTTCCGCATGGGCTTTATCAACCATGAGCAACTTTTGGAATTGGCCGCACGCTACGCAAAAAGCGGCTATGGCGAATATTTAAGGAAATTGAAAGCATAAGAAAATGTTCGGTTTAAAACAAAAGCGGTCACCTCGATTTTCTCGAAGTGGCCGCTTTTGTTTTAAACCGAACACCTAACCACACTTGTATTCGAGAATCAAAACAAATACGAAGATTGAAACTAAAAAATAGATTGACTTACAACTACGCCGCCTTCACCCCCTCATTCGCTACTATCACCCCTTTCTTCATCAACACTAAAAACCGCAACATCGCTTCCATATCCTTAATATCATCCACCACCAGCAAGAAGTTTTTTCCAGCCTGTTTTAGGCGGGCTTTGTTGGTGCCGGTTTGCAGGTAACCGAGGATATTTTTAAACAAATCCGATTCAAAATAGGGCGAGTCGTTTTTGTTGATGAAATAGCAGCGCATTGTGTTTTCTTTCAGGCTCATTTTTTCAAAGCCGAGGGTTACGGCTGCCCACCGGCAGCGGACGGTGGTAAATAAATCTTCCACCTGCGATGGGATGGCACCAAAACGGTCTACCAATTCCGTATGGAAAGCCAGCAGGGCTTCTTCGTCCTCGCAATTGTCTAACCTAGTGTAGAGAGACAAACGCTCGGTAATGCTTTCTACATAGCTATCTGGTATCAATATTTCCAGGTCGGTGTCTATGGTACAGTCGCTTACATAATCGTCTTGCTTGGCTATTTCGTCTTTAAACAAATCCTTGAAGGATGTACGTTTCAGTTCCCGTACGGCTTCTTCCAATATTTTTTGGTACATTTCAAAACCAATCTCGGCCATAAAGCCACTTTGCTCGCCGCCTAGCAAGTTACCTGCACCACGGATGTCTAAATCCCGCATGGCTATCTGGAAACCGCTGCCCAAATCGCTGAATTGCTCTAGGGTTTGCAGGCGTTTACGGCTGTCTGTCGGCAAAGTACTCATTGGCGGTGCCAATAAATAGCAGAATGCTTTTTTATTGCTACGCCCTACACGCCCACGCAACTGGTGCAAATCGCTTAGCCCAAAATGGTGTGCGTTGTTGATGATGATGGTGTTTACATTGGCAATGTCCACCCCGCTTTCTACAATGTTTGTACAAACCAGCACATCATATTTTCTGTCTATAAAATCTAATATCCTTTCTTCCAGTTCGTTACCTTCCAATTGGCCGTGGGCAAAACCAATGCTTATGTCCGGACATTGTGCTTGTATTAATGCCGCCATTTCGCTCAAGCCATTTACCCGGTTATGGATAAAGAAAACCTGGCCGCCACGGTTGGTCTCATAATAAATGGCTTCCCGTATAAACTCGTCGTTAAATACTTGTATTTCCGTTTGTATCGGCTGGCGGTTGGGCGGTGGCGTATTGATAATGCTTAAATCTCTCGCACCCATCAAACTAAAATGGAGTGTTCGGGGTATAGGCGTGGCAGTAAGTGTAAGGCAGTCCACATTGGTTTTCAGCGTTTTTAATTTTTCCTTGTGGGCTACGCCAAATTTCTGCTCTTCGTCAATGATCATCATGCCGAGGTCTTTGAATTTTACCTCTTTCCCTAGCAAGCCATGTGTGCCTATGATAATATCTACTTTGCCCTGTGCTACTTTTTCCAGCGTTTCCTTTTTCTCTTTGGCAGATTTAAAGCGGTTAATATAATCTACCGTTACCGGGAAGTCTTTCAACCGTTCCTTAAATGTTTTATAATGCTGGAAGGCAAGGATGGTGGTAGGCACCAATACAGCAGCCTGTTTGCCATCAATCACGCTTTTAAAGGCGGCACGAATGGCCACTTCGGTTTTGCCAAAGCCTACATCCCCACAAACAAGTCTGTCCATTGGGCTAGGGCTTTCCATGTCTTTTTTCACATCGGCCACGGCTTTTGCTTGGTCGGGTGTGTCCTCGTACATAAAACTGGCTTCCAGTTCTGTTTGCATGTAGGTATCTGGTGTAAAAGCAAACCCATGCTGTGCCTTGCGTTCGGCGTATAGTTTGATGAGGTCGAAGGCTATTTCCTTCACCTTCACCTTGGTTTTTTCCTTCAGTTTGTTCCAAACATCGCTGCCCAGCTTGTTTATTTTAGGCACCGTGCCTTCCTTGCCCGTGTATTTGGATATTTTGTGTAGAGAGTTGATGTTCACATACAAAATATCTGTGTCTTTATAAATAATCCGCACTGCTTCCTGCAACCTGCCGTTTACTTCTATTTTTTGCAATCCGCTGTATGTACCCACGCCATGGTCTATATGGGTAACATAATCACCCGGCTGCAAGTCCCGCAGGGTTTTTAGGGTTATGGCTTTGTTTTTATTATAGGCCTGTTTTACCTTGTATTTATGGTAACGCTGGAAAATCTGGTGGTCTGTATAGCAAACAATTTTCAGCTTTTCATCAATAAACCCTTCATGGATAGACGTAGGTACCGGAACAAAATTAATTTCCGTGTTCAGGTCCTTAAAAATGCTATGTAAGCGTTCCAGTTGCTTTACCTGCTCCGCAAAAATGTAGATACTATAATTAGTGGCCTCATGTCCTTTTAAGTCTTCAATTAGCAAATTGAATTGACGATTGAAAGATGGCTGCGCTCTTGTAAAAAAAGTAATGTTCGATTCATTACCAAAGTGCTGCTTATATCCAAACTCTACAATATGGCGTTGCTGTATTTGTCGCTCAATGGTGGCCACAGGCGTAAAATCCTGCAGGCTTATTTCTTTTAATATTTTGGTTTCATCCTCGTCATCTTCCTCTTCTGCTACGGGCATGGTAGTGGTTACCTTGCCTTTTTTGCTCGTAGTAACAATGGGTGTATTGAAAGCGGCTTTCTGTGCTTCCATCTTTTCCAGAAAGATGCCCAAGTCCAATTCAGATTCCTCCAGCTTTTCCTTGATAACATCCCAGTCTTTTAGCCAAACGACCATGTTCTCGGGCAAGAATTCGAGTAGGGATACTTTGTCGCCGGTTTCAAATTGGGTTTCTACATTGGGGATGATGCTTACCTGCAAAATCTTCCGTTCGCTTAATTGGGTTTCCGGGTCAAAGATGCGAATACTGTCCACCTCGTTGCCAAACAGCTCTACCCTGTATGGCTTTTCATTGCCGAAGGAATAAATATCCAATATGCCACCACGCAGGGCAAACTGCCCTGGTTCATACACAAAGTCTGTACGCACAAAACCATACATCACAAACAATTCCATCAGGCTATCCAGGTTGATGGTGTCATTGGTTTTAACGAGGATGATATTGCCACTCAAGGTTTTGGGCAGCACCACTTTTTCAAACAAAGCTTCGGGATAGGTAACAATTATCTTTTTGTTACCGCCATTCGCCAGTTTGGTCAATGCCTCTGTGCGAAGCATCACGTTGGACGAATTCAATACCCTGAAATTCTTTCTCGCCTTAAATGAGGAAGGGAAATAAAACAAGTCCAGCGCACTGGTCAGGTTTTCTAATGTATTGTGGAAATAGGCAGCTTCCTCTGGGTCGTTTAGTACCACCAGGTGGTTCAGGCCCTGTGTTTTTTCGTGGGTAAACACACTGCTTACCACAAACTCGGCACTGCTGCCTTGTAAATTTTTGAGGAATATTTTTTGCGGGTCGTGATACAACAATTGTTCCGCCAGTTGGCCCAACTGTGGCGATGCCTGGTACTGCCCTAACAACACATTCAAATTCATATACTGCTCCGGTATCTAAGCCGCAAAGATAGCTTTGAACGGGAAGATGGGACAGAAAGGTTTTTGATGAGTTTAACAACAGAGACCGCTAAGGTTTTCACGCAAAGAAGCCGCAAATTTTAGGCAAAGCGGCTACTTATAGGTTCAATTTCAATTGCTTGCCTAGGAAAAGGATGAACCTTTTTTATTAAAATAGTTTCAGTTTTGCCCGATTTTGAGTGATTTTGCTTTCAGAAAAAAAAATTGCGCTTTTGGAAGTTTGCTTTTTTATTTATAACGCATTGATTTTCAATTATATTATTCTATTTTAGGAAATAAAATGTACTCATTTTATGGTGATTGATGGGGATTTAATAGTGATTGAATGGTGATTTATCTTGTATCAATTTGGATTGCATTTGGATTGAGATTGATTTTATGGTGATTATATTTTGGACTGACATAAACTATATTAATATTGGCAAAAAATGAAATATTAGCGTTGAAAATAGTGCATCCGATTTGTTGATGCTTATTTAATGCAAAGATACGGAAGTGGGGCATTTAGTGTATTCTTTTGTGGAAAATTATAATGCAAATGAGAGGATACTAAGAATACTCACTTATTAGTCTTTCTTATACTATTCAAATAGTTAGTGTATGGTTTCATTACAGTATTGCTTTCTTTCTCCAAATGTGCCTTATCAATAATTTTTTTAGGGGCATCAATCTTATTCAAAAAAACATGTACGCCTGTAATAGTTTGTCCTCCACTATATTTTGTTTTTCTACGACTAATTTTAAAATCACCACCTATAACAATTTCAAGTATTTCAGAAATTAAATGACCAAAATCCTGTTGAGAAGAAAATGTCAAATCATCAATATATCTAGTGTATTTTATATTATTCTTTTTGCAAATTTCAATTAGTTTGTAATCCGTTTCTAAAAATACAAGATTTGATATACCAGTACTAGTTGGACTACCTTGTGGCACCTCATTTTTTCTTGTTGTTAATTTAGTCAACCAATGAGCAATATGTTCTGAATATCCAAGATTCTTAAAAATCTTATGAACACGCCTCATTTTAATATTTGGATAAAATTCTTGTAAATCCGTTTCAAAAAGATATTTATTTCCTTGATGAGCTTTGGCATTAGTTATATTGCTTTTACCCTTAACACCGCCATGCACATTATCTGGGAGAGAAACTATATCAATAATATTTCTTTGTATCCGTTTCTGAACAACTTTTAATAGTTGTGATGGGTTTCTAAATGTTCTAGTTTTAATTGTGCCATCTAAATAAGTTTTTGCATTTCCAGCTTTGTCAAGTTTAGTTTCTGACCACTCTTTGTAATTGCTTTCTATAGAATCAAGTAAAGGATTAATCTCACTTTCATTAAATCCTATGATATGACATAGTTTTTTAAACTCATAATTTTTATACGCTTCAGTTTTAGACTGCGAAGAATTCATTGACTAAAGATTTTACAGAAGGGCTGACAATCTGAAATGCTTCTCTTTTATTAGGCTGTACATCATCCTCTGTCATTGACAGAAAGAATAATATTGGCAAAGGCATATTTAAATTGTCACTAATTAATTTTAAGGTTGAGAGATTGGGTTCTTTCAAATTGTTTTCTATTTGAGAAAGATAAGTTTGTGTAATATCACACGAAAGGGCAAATTCAGCTTGAGTTTGTCCTCTTTGCTTCCTGATATTTTTTATTATATTACCTAAGTTCATTTTTTGTTTTTGAAAAAATTTAAGGAGTGTTCGGATTACAAACTTGGCATTGCAAAGGTGTCATTTTATTATTTTGCGAAAAATTCAATAAGCAGTTCAAATATTTTCACGATTTGTTCGCGTATTTGTACATTGGTCTTACCTTTTTTCCGCTTTAAAAACTGAAGCCTTTCTAATGTTTCGTTTAAGACAGTCAAGTCTGATTCCGAAAGAGAACACTGGTTCTGTGTGATAGATACAATACTTTTTATTGCATTATCAATGATTCGAATTTGCTTTAATCTGGACATATTTATTTATTTTTAAATAAAGACAACAACATTATTGTCCTGCTAACCAATAATGTCATATATGTACAGTTAAATGTCTATGTCCTAAATGCGTTGGCAATGTTCTCATACACTCGCTTAAAATTCCTGCGTATTAATTTAATTATCTAATATCACATAATAACAAATTCAATTATACCATAATGTCTCTTTTGCTACTTTATTGCTGCCTTTATCGTATTATTGATAATTGCCACCACGGAGTTAACGGCTAGAGGTAATCATGATTGTTACTGTTATTTTACCTATTACGGTTTGCCCTCTCGGGCAGTCAAAGGAACTCCACTTAGGCCATAAACATCGAATCACCTTTCAAAGAACTATTATGGAGCAAATATATAGAAATATTACTGATAGTTAATAAAATGGATTAAAATATTTTTTATTAAGGCAATCCTGACTAATTTATGCTTTAATATTATAAACAATTTCTCATTTCGCAAAATGCGAAATACTCCATACTTTTGATAAATGAGAAAGCCCAATGGGATGCGGCCGCAGGATGTTGCTATTTATTGAAAATCGTAGCATTGGATAGTGAAACTTTCCAACTAGCTGCTTTGTCTAAAACCTTGTACATTAGTTTATCCGAAATTTCAGAATCTTTGAACAGGAGCCAGATAGCAGGTTTAATTGATTTTAACAAAAAAAGGGTGAACAGGCAAAGCCTGTTGGAGTTTTTGCAATATGGCGTACGCTATGTATTCCCACAAAAGCCTGGGGCAATGGTGCGAGGTGTGGCTACAGCCCATTCGCATCCTTTTATGAGTGAATTTTTCAGTAGCGAGCTAAACTACGTTTGGGTAGATGCCGATGGCGAAATATTGGGCTTGGAAATAGAACCTTTTTATCCAAAACAATCAATAGCCGCAAAAGAAAACGATACCTTTTATAAATTATTGGCGTTGGTAGATGTACTGCGGGTGGGAAGGGTGAGGGAAATAAATGTTGCCTTGGAGGAATTGAAGAAAATGATGTTGTATGAATAGCTAGCCGAAATATCCCCAAGGCCACTACCGCAGGTGCATTCTGGCGCATGGCCTTCAGCCTGTTCCTGCTTGTTACTTTTTTTAGGATTGGCAGGGTACTAAAACAACGCTGTTCGAAATATTAGCACAGCGCAAATAAAACAACATATTAAACCTCTATTGAAACAGAAATATCTCGGCAGGTAACTGAAAATAATTTTTAAGCTTTTGGGCAACCTTAAGTGTTATTTCCCTGCGCCCAGAAAGAATGGAGGAAACATGGCCTTTGCTACCTATTAACGGTTCCAAATCCTTTGCTTTTATTCCCCTTTCCTCCATTTTATATTTGATGGCATCAAGTGGGTTTACCGATGGCAATACATAATGCTTGTCGTCATAATCCTTTACCAATACCAGCAACAATTCCAGTTCTTCTGCTTCGGGTGTGCCTTCTGCCGCATGAAAAATATCCATCAGCCTATTGGTTGCATGGGTATAATCCTTTTCTGTTTTTAATACTTTCCAGTTCATCATTTCATTTTAAAGTTTTGTATATCTATATCAAAAGAAATTGTTTCAGCGTTTATTTTATCATATTCTTTATGTGTGCCAAACCAAATTACATAACAAGCCTTTTGGATAAAATTTACTGAAACGATAAGCCTAAAATCATTGCTTTTGATATTGAATATTACTCGGTTGTTGCCTACTATGCTTGCATTGCCAACTGTACTTTCACCCTGCCACTGCCTCCATAATTCCTAATTCCTAATTCCTAATTCCCCCACCATGGGGGCATTTTGGGACACTCATGGGGGCATATTTCCCCCATATAGGATTGTCCTTTTGCACAGGTCTAAAAATAATACCAACTTTGTAGTATATGGCCCCATTGTTTTCATTAGCACAACCCTGTGGTTAGCCTAACCTTAGCTCGCTGCCCGTTGCGACTATTTTTTAATATACAAAAAAAACGTCATGATAGTTTACATCCATGCTCAAAAAACACCCATAAATCACTCACTTTTCCTCGTAAATCACTCAAAAATCACTCAAAAATCACTCACTTTTCACTCACAAAACACTCATCTTAAAAAACACAAAAGTACTGTATTTCAATGAGTTGTGATGCGAAAAGGCCTAAAAAATAAATTCAGGGCGCCAAAAGCCCGCCAAACTAAGCGGGTAATGCCCCTGAAAATGAGTCATAAAAGTTTTTGCTTTGCCTCGTCTTTAGACCTACTGTGGTGTGTTAGCTATTTTTGGGCAAGGCAATTGGCGAAGATTTGAAAGCCACCCTAACGGCCATAACAACATATTTTCCCATAAGAACCAAAATCCTGTTTACTTTGTTGGCGGTACAATTTTTTCATTATTCGGTGCAAGTCAGCACCTAACCCATATATTTTTCGCATGGCACTCAACATTCAAGTTTTTAAAACCCGTGCTTTAACGGCATTAATATTTGTAGCGGTAATGCTTGCAGGGCTATTGTGGAACCAATGGAGCTTCTTTGCTTTGTTTTCCCTCATCCATTTTGGCTGCTGGATAGAGTACCAAAAGCTGATAGCACTAATAGACCCGGCTTATAAAGCAATTTCTTCCGTCCACAGAAACATCATCATGCTACTGGGCTGGGGTTTGATGTTGCTAAACGCTAGCCCCCAGCTTCATATAGGCCGTATTAGCTTGCTTGGCATTGGTTGGTATGGGGTGATGTTGCTGACCATTGTTTTTTGCCTGAACGAAATTGTGCTAAAAAAACAATTGAACCTAAAAGTTATTGGCTATTCCTTGCTAGGGTTGTTGTACATTTCTGTAAGCTGGAGTTTCATGCTAGGCTTGTACAATGAATCAATAACGGTCTTGGGCGTTTTCGATGCAAAAGCCTGGGAACTGCCTGTTATTTTAATTGCTTCTATCTGGATAAACGATACCATGGCTTATATAGTAGGATCGTTTATTGGCAAAACGCCGCTTTCCTCTATCTCCCCCAAAAAAACTTGGGAAGGCACTGCGGGCGGGGCGGTGCTGGCAATAGTAGTAGTTACCGCTTCCTGCTATTTCCTATTCCATATCCAAAATATCAAACTATTATTAATTGTATCTTCAACCGCAGCCATTGTTGGAACATTTGGCGACTTGCTGGAGAGCAAGCTAAAACGCATGGCTGGCGTAAAAGACAGTGGGCAGATAATGCCGGGGCATGGCGGGTTTTTGGACCGTTTCGATTCGTTGTTACTAGCAACACCCGTTGCGTGGGTGCTGATTGAACTGTTTGTTGCTATTTAGGGATAATTTTAAGCAATTAGCCACGAAGGCACAAAGACACGAAGAGGTACAAAGTTTTAAAGCGACGAAGGAAAACAGGACTTTTTCTTTCCTTTTTTTCTGAGTGTACCTTAGAGACTTCGTGCCTTCGTGGCAATTTTGCACTCCTTACAAACTAGCCCCAATAGGCACTTCTATTTTAAAACTAATGTTCCTGCCCAAGTTGTAAATGCCATCCACGCCTGTTTTTGGGTTGGGGTACGATGTAAAGTATTTCAAGCGGCTAAGGTGGTCTTGATAGGCCACGTCAAACAGGTTGTTTCCCATTATGTACACGCTGAACAATGGTTTGTTTTGCTTGCTAGTAAAAGTACCGCCCAAGCCGGCATTAAACAGTGTATAGCCTGGTGTAGGCGTTTCTGTATTATAAGCCAAGTATGCCCTGTTTTGCGCAGCATAAAACTCGCCTTGCACTTTTACAAACCCTTTGATGACGTGGGCATTCTTGATTGCAAAATCTAAACGTAGTTCAGAAATGCCATGTGTTGGGGGTATAAATGGCAGGTACTTGGCACTGTCGGTTACACGTTTACCCGCTACGCCTTTGTTTTGGCCATACACCAGCGATATGCTGTTTTCAAAGTGCAAGGGTTTTAAAGGGTGGAGGTCAAGGCTAAACTCTCCCCCATACAAATGTGCTTTGGCTGCTTGGAACTGGAATGTTTGGTTGCCCGGTACCAATACCAAATCAGTGCCATCGGGATTGGTTAGTTTTTGGTTATAAATATAATTATTAATCACATTGTTAAACACGTTCAGCGTGGCAATTACATATTGGGCTGAGTATAGAAAGCCAATATCTTCCTGAAGGCTAAACTCCGGCTTAAAGTCGGGGTTGCCAATCTGGTAAATATTGGTACCGGGGTGTACGCCATTGGCAGAAATTTCTGAAATGTTTGGTGCCCGGAAGCCACGGCCAATATTGGCTTTCATGGAAAATTTGTCAGAGAAATTGTAAGTAGCCCCTACGCTGCCCGAAAAACCAGAAAACGTTTTGCTGAAATTGGAGAAAGGCTTGCTTGCACCCACTGTGTCTGCACCATATACCGGCATGTCAAAACCTGTAACAGGGTTGGGCTTGGTATATAACTCATCGTTTTTAAACGACCTTGTGTCGAACCTTACCCCCCCGGCAATGTCCAGTTTCCCATAAGTTTTCTTGGCCGTTACAAAAGGTCCAATATCGAATTGATGGTAATCGGGAATAATAAATTCCGTACCATTGGTAACTTTGTTTTGTTGGTACATACCATTGATACCTGCGGTAATGTCCCAGTTGTTAAACTCACGAAAAGAGTATTTAATATCATAAGTAAAGGAACTAAGCTGCAAGTACAAACCCGGTATGGTGTACAAAACCGGATGGCTATACTCCCTTCGAGTACTGTTTTGGTAGCCAAAGTTCACAGCTAGGTGGTTGCTGTTGCCCACTATAAAGTTGTTGCTCCAATACATCCTATAGTGCTGCACGTGCTGGTGCAGTTTTTCTATTTTATAGCAGCCAAGGTCTGCGTCCGATACTATTTCCCTGACTGTGTCTGCTTCATTTATTTGTCTAGTAAATTTGTGCGTGGCACTATCCCTGCTGCCATCGGGTATTTCCTGCAAATCATCGTATAAGAGGAAGTTGATGTGCGAATAGCCCCATTTTCGGTGTATGCCTACCGATGCTGCAGCATCGGTTTCCTTAAACGCAGTACCAAACACCCTTCCATCGTATTTGTTTTGGTAGTTGGTTGCTTCCTTGTGCGAAAACCTGCCTAGCCATTCTATACCATTTTTAGAGCCACTCAGCATGGCAGAGCCGCCTAAGTATTTGTTGTTGGTTTGGTAGTCCATCACCACGTCACCAATAATCTTGCCTTCGGGGGCGGGCTGCGTGGGTATAATGTTTACTACGCCCGCCAAGGCATCAGAACCATAGCTTAAACTCGCTGGCCCTTTGATGATTTCTATTTTGTCGATGCTGTATTGGTCCACTTCTATGCCATGCTCATCGCCCCACTGCTGGTCTTCCTGCCTGATGCCATCATACAGGGTAAGGATGCGGTTGTAGCCCAACCCACGGATAAATGGCTTAGATACATTTGGCCCAGTGGTTACTGCCCTCACGCCAGGTATTTTGGCAATAGCGTCAATGGCGTTTGTGGAAAGGTTGGTCGTTAGGTAATCATGGCTTACTGAAACAATGGGTACAGGGTTTCTTTTAATAAGCGTGGCTTTAGAAACGCCTGTTACTACTACTTCGCCAGTCTCGGCATAGCTTTCTGTTAATTGAAAGTTGAATTTGGTATCTGCACTAAAAGCAATAGTTTGCGAAACCGATTTGTAGCCAATCAGCTTCACTTCTACCAAATACTTGCCACCTGGCAGGTTGGCAAACTGGAAATTGCCGCTTGCCGTGCTGGATGCGCCTAGCTTCAAGTCTAGGATATACACGGTTGCGCCTTCCAGCGGCTTGTTGTGGCTATCTGTTATTTTGCCAGAAAAGGATGCTTTTGGCTTCCCATTCTGTGCAAAAACAATGGTGATGCAACTTGCTACTAATAATAAAAAAGTGTAAATGTTTTTTTTCATGTTCAAAATATGATACATTGTTGCAAATGTATTGCGCGTTGTTTTAAAAAAATACAACGTTGTTGCAAAAATTTATTTAAAATATTGTTTTGCTACAAAGGCATTTATACCAGAGACACGAAAAAATAGTTTAATTTAAATGAGCGATTAATAAACTATTGTTATTTTTAGTTTTTCTTACAAGAAGTCATTGTTAAACAAACAACATGCCTGTACAATTAATTGCCGATAGTGGCGCCACGAAATGCCAATGGTGCCTGCTAAGTAACGGCAAAAAGAAAATAATACTTACACAAGGTATCAGCCCTTATTTCTTGACCCGAGACCAGATTGTAACGTTGTTGCAGCAAGAACTGATGCCCGATTTGAAAAATGCGGATATTGATACCCTTCATTTTTATGGCACTGGGCTTACCAACCCTGCCAACGTAAAAATTGTGAGGATAGCTTTGAAAGAATTGTTCCCTAATACAGAAATAGTGCTGAACGATGACTTGCTGGGCGCAGCCCGTGCATTGTGCGGCAAAAAGGAAGGCATTGCCTGCATATTGGGTACGGGGTCTAATTCATGCTACTATGATGGTGAAAAAATCCTGAAAAATAGCCCTGCCCTTGGTTATGTTTTGGGCGATGAAGGCAGTGGGGCATACTTGGGCAAAAAAGTAATACAGTATTACCTCTACGGCACATTTGACGAGGATTTGGCACATAGGTTCAACAAGCAATTTGGTGTAAGCAAAGACGATATTTTAACCCGTGTGTATAAGCAGCCCTTGGCAAACCGATATTTGGCCAGCTATGCTATTTTCCTCGCAGAAAACAGGGGGCATTACATGATAGAGAATATTATAGAGGACGGACTAAATGATTTCTTTTTCAACCATTTGTACAAATACGCCCAAAGCTGGACATTGCCCATCAATTTCACAGGCAGCATTGCTTATGGCTTTAAAGACGTGTTGCAAGAATTGTGCGATACCTACGAATTGGAACTGGGCAACGTATTCAAAAGCCCGATGGATGGCTTGGTTGATTTCCACACGCAAACTGCATAGTTTCAGCTAGCCACGAAGTCTCGAAGACACGAAGAAGCACAAAGAAAAAGAAAACAAGGTTATCAGGTAACCAAAAGGTTTTACTTATTTTCTTCTTTCCTTCGTGCCACTTTGAGTCTTCGTGTCTTTGTGGCGAGAAAAATTTAGTGCCTTCGCGGCAAAAAAAAAGCTACATGGATAATTTTATTAAGGTTACGGAGCAGGCATCTTTATACAACCATTTGGAAAAAATGACGGCATCTGAAATCCTATACCATATTAACCAGGAAGACCAGAAAGTAGCCACAGCCGTATCGCTCGCCCTGCCTCAAATAGAAAAACTAGCCATTGCCGTGGCCAATAGCTTAAAAACGGGCGGGCGTTTGTTTTATATAGGTGCTGGCACCAGCGGCAGGCTAGGTATTGTGGATGCAAGCGAATGCCCACCAACATTTGGTATTCCTCAAGGGCAGGTAATAGGCATTATTGCCGGGGGCGAAAAAGCCATGCGGCAAGCCGTAGAGTTTTCTGAGGACGATAAGGAACAAGGGTTTAAAGACCTGCAAGCCTATGCAGTTAATGAAAAAGACATTGTAATTGGCTTAACTGCTAGTGGCACAGCACCATACATTTTAGGTGCCTTGGCAGAATGCAATAGTAAAGGCATTGCTACTGGCAGCATTTGTTGCAACCCTAATAGCCCTGTTAGCTCAATAGCTTTATACCCAGTAGAAGTAATAGTAGGCCCTGAATTTGTTTCAGGCAGCACCCGTATGAAAAGCGGCACAGCACAGAAAATGGTGCTGAACATGATTTCCACCACCGCCATGATTTTACTAGGCAATGTAGAGGGTAACCGCATGGTTAATATGCAAATAAGCAATGAAAAACTGCTCAACCGTGGGGTAAGCATGATAGTGGAAGCACTGGATATAAACGATTATGAAAAAGCAAAAGGCTTGCTAGAGCAATATGGCAGCGTGAAAAAAGTATTGGAAGAAACCTTAAAATAAATATTCCGAATTGGGAACTATTGTTTAATTTGGTACTCATGCTGAATATGATAAAATTGATGCTACAAAAATTTGAATATGACAATAAAATCCATTAAAACAGAAAATGATTACCAACTGGCAATAGCTAGGCTAGAATTAATATTTGATGCAACAATTGGCTCTGCGGAAGGCGATGAATTGGAGATATTAGGTATTTTAATTGACAACTACGAAAAGGAGCATTTCCACATTGAAATCCCTACGGCATTTAGTACCATTAGCTAAAATTTATACGCCTACCATCACTTTCGTTGTTTTTTAAACCAATAAATCACGACTTTTGTAATTGATTGGGTGAAGGAATTTATAGCTCCAATCATTTACAAGCCATGCATTATTTAGAGCCTCATTTCAATTGGCGGTATATGTACAATGCCGAGGAAGACAAAAAGTCTCCTTTTTATGGTGTTGTGCATAGTGAGTTTCAGTTTACCTCTACTGTTTACAATTATTATATACATCCCCAATGGGAAGACTTTGGCAGCAACACCCTTTACCTCAAAATCATTTATGTTGACTATGAACTAAACTTTGCCATTATAGAAATGATTGGCGAATGGAACGATGCCATTGAAAACGACATCATGACCCTGAAAAGGGATGTGATTGATTTATTGCTTGGGCAGGGGATTTCCAAATTTATATTGATAACAGAAAATGTCCTTAATTTTCACAGCGGCGACAAAGATTACTACGAAGAATGGTTTGAAAACGTAACAGACGAAAACGGCTGGATTGTTTCCCTGAATATGCCCGAGCAAACCCAATATGACTTTAGGAAACGCAAACTGAATTACTACATAGAACTAATGGAAATAGAAGACTGGCGTACCTACAAGCCCTATCATCTCTACAAAAAAATAGACGAGATACAAATGAAAAGGCTGGAGTTTTAGTTATGAGTTTTGAATTATGAATTATAGCTTAACTTTCTAAAATGGCAAGTCATCATAATAATTATTAACTTGTTCAACTGGCTTCTTGGGACACTTTGTCCTATAAAAAGAATTTAGGAATAGTCCAACTGTTGTTACTGTGTTTATTATAAAATACGTGTAAATACTATCGTTGATTAAATAATCGTCATCAGTTTTTCCGTGGAAGTTCGTCTTTTCGCTCCTTATTTTTTCTATAGCTTGATTAATTGCTAACAGAGAATTACCGATTGTTTTTATTTCTTTTGGATGTTCCTCCCCAATTAATCCGAATTCCTTTAAAATAATCAAAGTGAGTTTATAAAGAGTTTCCCCACCGCTCATTTTACTTGAAATTCGCTCGTCTTTTAAAATTTCCTTTATGATGCTTTCAAGTGCAGAGTTTGCTAGTCCGATGGCTGTACTAGGATCTATCTCAATTTGTTTATATGCTTTTGTAAAAGTGTCATAAGCAGTTTTATAGTCTGATTTTAACTCGTTCTTAAAAGTAGGAATTGAAGGGATAAAGTCCGGAGTATCAACGCCTAAATCAATAGCAATTTTTAGCAAATCTTCCCCTGTCATAGAATGAAGCGTTGCTGTCAAGTCTATGTCTTTGTTTGGTTTTTCAACAATATTGAAATTCTCCCAATAATTATCATTAAAATCTTTGGATTCGAGATTGTCCTTATGCCATTTATTTATATAAAGACGAACCAGTTTATACGATTTGTATTCTTCCCAAATTGCTTTCTCAACTGAAGTTACAAGCTGCATTTGGTATCTTGGTGAAACTAAATCATCCATTTTCCCTTTTCTAACTTTTAATAATTGAACTATACTATTCTGAAAGCAATTTTTAACTCATAATTTATAATTCATAACGGCTTTGTTTCGTGAATATATCAAATATTTAGAAGTATAAATTGAAAAATATTCAATAATTTTATATTTACTTTGAATATTTTCAAATTCATTCGTCATTTGATGAGAAAATCGACTTCCTTTTTTTCATTTTTTACTGCTAATCCAATAATTTGCATTAGCAGTAAAAAATATATTGTTGATTATCAACGATTTAGCCATTTGGATATTTTATTTTTTGTTTTTATTCACGAAACAAAGCCATTCATAACTCATAATTAAAATTACGCTTCCTGCAAAAAAGCATATTTATAATCCGTGGCAGGCACATATACTTCCTTGATAGTCCTGGAGCTTAACCAGCGGTATAGGTTTAAAATACTGCCCGCCTTGTCGTTGGTGCCGCTGCCCCTTGCACCGCCAAAAGGTTGTTGGCCAACCACAGCACCAGTCGGCTTGTCGTTCACATAAAAATTACCAGCCGAGTTGCGAAGCTTGTTAGTAGCCAGTTCCACGGCAAAACGGTCTTGGGCTATCACCGCACCCGTTAAGGCATACGGCGAAGTGGTATCTACCAAATGCAATGCTTCTTCAAATTGTTCTGCATCATACACATAGATGGTGAGCACTGGGCCAAAAATTTCCTCGCACATGGTTTTGTACTTAGGGTTGGTGGTTTCTACCACCGTAGGCTCTATAAAATAACCTATGGATTTATCGTAGTTGCCCCCAACAATGATGCTAGCATCGGGGCTATTTTTAATGCCATCAATAAAACCTGCAATCTTATCAAAAGCCCTTTCGTCTATCACCGCATTAATGAAATTGGTAAAGTCTTCCGCCGAACCCATTTTCATGGCAGAAAGGGTAGCTATCAGTTTTTCTTTAATGGCAGCAGCCAAATTGCTTGGTAGATAAGCCCTTGATGCAGCACTGCATTTTTGCCCTTGGTATTCGAATGCCCCACGGATCAATGCCGTTACTGCCACATCCACATCTGCACTTTTATGTATCATCACAAAATCCTTCCCTCCCGTTTCGCCCACAATGCGAGGGTAACTTTTGTATTTGCCAATATTCTCACCAATCGTCTTCCACATTGTGTTGAACACGCCCGTGCTACCTGTAAAGTGCACCCCCGCAAAATCTGGGTGACTAAAGCAAACTTTGCCCAACACAGGGCCATCTACATATATCAGGTTGATAACGCCATCTGGCAAACCCGCTTCTTTCATTACCTGCATAAAAATATTGGCAGAATATATTTGCGGGTAGGCTGGTTTCCAAACCACCACATTGCCACACATGGCAGCACTTGCGGGCAGGTTGGCACCAATAGCCGTGAAGTTGAAGGGGCTAACAGCCAGTACAAAACCTTCCAAAGGCCGCCATTCAGAGCGATTGTTCATACCGGGTGAAGAAATAGGCTGGTTCTTGTATATTTCGCTAAGAAAATGCACATTAAACCGCAGGAAGTCAATAAGTTCGCAGGCCGCGTCTATTTCTGCTTGATATACATTTTTGCCCTGCCCCAGCATGGTAGCCGCCACTATATGCGGGCGGTACTTCGTAGCCAACAATTCGGCCGCTTTTAAAAATATATGCGCCTTGTTTTCCCAGCTTACTGCTTCCCAGCTTTCCTTTGTGGCTAGGGCTGTGTCTATGGCTTGCTGCACATGCTTTTCTTCCCCTTCGTTGAAATAGCCCAACAAAAAATCTTTTTCATAAGGTGGGTGTATGGCTATTTTCTTGCCTGTGGTTATGGTTTCGTTGCCTATATACATGGGTATGTCCACAGGCGTATTTTTTAGCTCTGCTAATGTCTTTTTCAACAATGGCTTTTCTGGGCTGCCGGGTGCATATTGCAAAATGGGTTCGTTAGCTGGTATTGGATATACAAAAGTGCCTATTGTCATAAATGGATTGTTTAATATTCGGGGTGCAAGTTACAGGAAGAGCGTTAATGCTTGCTTTTGTACAAAAATTTTCTAGCAAGTTATGGTAGTTATTCGTCAGCAATATGCCTTAAATACTCAAAAGGCTCTTTATACATACAATACCTCTTTTAGTATTTTGGGGTCAATATATTTGCTTAAACCGTTTCTAGTTATCACTTCTATCTTTTCATTGTTAAAAATATCTTCTAAAAAATCATACCCCGCCCTGTAATTATCAAAGTTCTCTTTATCGGGGGCAAAGGTTATCAATAAATCAATATCGCTATTGGCAGATTCCTCGTTCCTTAAATAGGAACCAAACAACCCAATATCCTCCACGCCCAACTCCAATAATTCAGGCTTGTGCATTTTTAGTATATTGATGATGGAGTCTTTTGTTACCATGTTTAATTTTATAACCCAAAAATAATCTTTTTTCAGGATTGTTGTTTTGTGTTTTATTGCCTCGGGTGCATTACAAAATTTCGTTTTTTGTTGTTCTCTATTTGGCAGAAGCAGTAAATAATCTAAGTCAATGCGTTGCTATTTGCGGTTCAACAAGTATCCTATATGGGGGAAATTTTGGATGCTCATGGGGGCATATTTCTCCCATATAGGATTTTTATTTTGGGCTATATAGCTATGCTTACGAATTTTACATTAAAGGAGCAACTAGGGCATCTTGCCCTTTCCTCCTGCAATGGAAGGTTGGCTTAGGAAAATGATAATTCACTATCAAAATCTTATCAGTTTCTTATCAATACATTATCATTCTACTATAATAAAACTATCATTTTCCTATCAGTAAACTATCATAAAATTTACTTATATTATCATAAAAAATGAGACCTAAAAAACATAAAAAACTGAATATCAATGAGTTAGAAGCAAAAAAGGGATGTAGAAAAAAAATAAATCACGGAAAAAGAAGAAGAAAAATCCATTTCAAATCTTTGCTTAGTTCTTCAATTTTCTTTGCCTAAAAGGGTTTGTAGGGCTATTGCCATCAATTATTCATGTTGCTGATAAATAAAAAAGGGGAATAAAAAGCTAAGGTTTGAAACGCACTCTATTTTACCCCACTCATTGCCCCTTTGCCTTAGTGTGTTTCCCTATATCTTTGCCGCTCAAAAAAATGGTGAATGAGTACACATTTAAGTGAACAGGAAATAGTAAGAAGGGAAAAACTAGCTAAACTACAAGCTGCAGGCATTGATGCCTACCCGGCGGCACTATACCCTGTATCGCATTATTCCACGCCTATAAAAGAGGCATACACAGAAGAAACTAAGGACGATTTTGCGGCAGTTTGCATTGCAGGCCGCATTATGAGCATCAACGATAAGGGCAAGGTTTTTTTTATAAAAGTGCAGGACAGCAAAGGCATTATCCAGTTATATGTAAAGCGTGATGAAATATGCCCCGGCGAAGACAAATCTTTTTGGGATAATCTTATCAAGCACGGTCTTGATTTAGGAGATATTATTGGTGCCACAGGCTATGTGTTCATCACCAAAACAGGTGAAACCTCCATCCATACCCAAACCATTACCTTACTGGCAAAGTCGTTAAAACCTTTGCCTGTGGTAAAAAGGGACGAGGAGGGCAATGCCTTTGACGAGGTTACAGACCCAGAGTTCCGCTATCGCCAGCGCTATGTAGATTTAATCATTAACCCATCCGTTAGGGATACGTTTGTAAAACGTACTACGCTGATGAACACTATACGCACTTTCCTAAATAACCAAGGCGCATTGGAGGTAGATACCCCTGTGCTGCAAAGCATACCGGGCGGTGCTGCGGCAAGGCCATTTATTACCCACCACAATGCGCTGGATATACCATTGTACCTGCGTATTGCCAATGAGTTATACCTAAAACGTCTGATTGTGGGTGGCTTCGATTGGGTATATGAGTTTAGCCGCAACTTCCGCAACGAAGGGATGGACAGGACGCACAACCCAGAATTTACTGTGCTTGAATGGTACACTGCCTACAAGGATTATTTCTGGATGATGGAAATAACCGAGCAGTTGTTTGAGCAGATAGCCATTGCCCTGCACGGCACTACAGAAGTATTGGTGGGCGATAAAACCATTAGCTTCAAAGCCCCCTTCAAACGCATCAGCATATTGGATGCCATCAAGGAAAACACAGGCATTGATGTGAGCGACAAAGACGAAGCTGGCCTGCGGGAAGTGTGCAAGCAACTGGAAATAGGTGTGCCACTAAATATTGGCAAGGGCAAACTAATTGACGAGATTTTTGGTGCCACAAGCGAGCATACCTATATACAGCCTACGTTCATCATAGACTACCCAGTAGAAATGAGCCCACTTACCAAAAAGCACCGCAGCAAGGAAGGCCTAGTAGAGCGTTTTGAACTGATGGTAAACGGCAAGGAAATAGCTAACGCCTACAGCGAGCTAAACGACCCGATTGACCAACGCCAGCGCTTTGAGGACCAAGCCCAGCTAATGGAGCGTGGCGACGATGAAGCCATGTTTATAGACAACGACTTCCTTCGTTCTTTGGAGTATGGTATGCCACCAACAAGCGGCATCGGCATTGGTATAGATAGGCTATGTATGCTCATGACCAATAGCCCATCTATCCAAGATGTGCTGTTGTTCCCACAGATGAGGCCGGAGAAGTTGTAAGTAGTACATTATACTTTGTAAGTTGTACGGTTTAGGTTTAAAAGTGGTAAGTCAATTATCAATTATTAATTGTCAATTGCTTTTTCTACTTTTGCAGCAAATGGCCTCGTAGTCCAATGGATAGGATAAGAGTTTCCGAAGCTCCAGATCCAAGTTCGATTCTTGGCGAGGCCACAAAATTACAAATCCCCCAGGTGGCTTAATGCTAGGTGGGGGATTTGTTTTATTTATAAAGTAAGTAAAATGGTTTACACCAAAAACCTTTAAAGCCAAGTGCTTTTAGCAGTAGGATTATTCATATCTTTAATCATTGATATAATAGTAGTACCATGAGCATTACCATTAAAGCATTTGGGCAGGTTGCACCGGTTACTGGTGCTGAGCTTACATTGCAGGAAGCCCTGCCCGATACCCACAGTTTGAACCAATGGCTTCAACAGCAATACCCTGCTCTTGCCGGGATGAAATACGCTTTGGCCGTAAACAAGCATTTGGTTAATACCAATACTGTTTTGCAAGATGGGGCTGTGGTAGCTTTGTTGCCGCCTTTTTCGGGAGGGTAAAACGCACAATTTCAGGCAATTGATGGATGGATGGGAGCTAAAAAGCTAGGTAATGAAACCAAGATATAGTTATAGTGCTAATTTTTAGTTTACGTTCCTACTTCTGCACATATCTCCATACATTTGGTATTAGCTTTTGGGTATATTATTGTTTTCAACAAATTAACAAACACATTTTATGTTGCCAATAAACCACATCCTTTGCGCAGTAGATTATTCTCGTACGTCTTGGTATGCTTTTGAATATGCCTACGACACGGCAGTTACCCGAAACGCATCTTTAACGGTAATACATGTTGTTAATACCAATGCGGAAATATCTTCCACTTCGTTTAAACAACTAGAGGAAGAATTATCGAATTGGGTAGCAGCAAAGAACCCTGAAAAAATTACCATTAAACAAGATATCTTATTTGGCATCCCTTACACCGAGATATTAGAGGCCATCAATTACCTAAAGCCAGACCTAGTTGTCTTGGGCAATAAAGGACACAATATCCATGAGCATTTCTTTATAGGGCATGTTGCAGAAAAGGTATTGAACTTAACCGACCTGCCTGTATTGCTAATCAAGGCGAGGAAAGAAAACCAAGCCTAGGCTTGGTCAGGTTTATTATTTTAAGCAAAAAAACTGCTAAAAATATTTACGGCTTATTAGGCCTTATTATGATAAACCATGAAAACTCCAAAAGCTATTATTGGTAAATTATTTTTGCTTTGTTTGCAAACTATGTGGCTGCATAGAATAAAAAACACAAAGGGAAGAACAATTTTTATTGTTCTTATACTTCTTATTATCGGGATTATCTAAAGCTTCAGGACACAATCATTGCATCCCCCTTTTTCCTCAATTTAATACAATTTATATTCCTTCATTACTCTAAGCCATTCAGCCACGCCCCATGCCTGGGCAATGCAGCCTTTGGGCTGGTGCGGAATGTCGGCATCAAAAATCTCAGACACGCTGCCTATACAGCCTTCTTCCAAGTGATAGGTAAATTCTTTTACCACTTCTTTTGCTTGTGCCTTGCCTTTTGTACCCCTTACTTTTATCAAGGCATCTATATATGCGCCTAGCAGCCAGCTCCAGGCAGTTCCTTGATGGTAACAAGAGTCTCGCTTAATAACACTGCCAGCATAAACGCCTACATACCTCAAGTCAGAAGTGGGCAATGTACGTAGCCCTATGGGCGTGTATAATTTTTCCTCTACTATTTTTAAAACAGCTTTTGCATCTTCGCCTTCTAATAATGGAAAGGGCAAGCAAATGGCAAACAATTGATTAGGTCTTAGGCTTGTGTCTGGCACATTGTTTTTGTCTATCACATCGTACAAATACTTGCCTTCTGCGTACCAAAACAATTTTTTAAAGCTCACCTTCGCCAATGTGGCCTGGGCAGCAAAGTGGGCTGCTGCTTCCATTTGGTGGGACGAATGCAGCAATTCGCTGTATATGCGCAGTGCATTATACCACAACGCCTGCACTTCTACTGGCTTGCCCATGCGGGGCGTAACCACCCAATCGGCTATTTTGGCATCCATCCATGTTAGCTGCTGCCCTTGCTCACCTGCATACAAAAGGCCGTCTGCTGTAGCATGTATCTGGTAGCGCGTGCCTTTAAAGTGCCAATCCATTATATCAGCCAACATAGGTAATATTTCTTCAAAAACAAAAGCAGTGTCTTTTGTGGCTGCTAAATATTTATATACAGCAATAAAAAACCAAAGTGTACCATCCACGTTGTTGTACTGTGGCGGTTCGTCATGGTCTTGAAAACGGTTGGGCAACATGCCTTCGCTTACCGAGTTTGCAAAAGCAGCAATAATTTTTTTTGCATCGTCAAACCTACCGGTACACAAACACAAGCCAGGAAGCGAAATCATGGTATCCCTGCCCCAATCGGTAAACCAATGGTAACCCGCAATTACTGTTTTTAAATTGTCGCCCCGCTGAACAATAAACTGGTCTGCCGCTAGTAGCAGTTGTTTTATCGTTTCATTTTCTGGTTGTTTGTGCAGCAGGGCTTTTCGGAGTGCTGTTTCTTTTTCCAGCAATGCAAAGGCGTCTTTTCCTGCTGGGTTTTCGGTAGATACAATTATGCCTATTGACTGCCCCTTTTTCAGGGTTACTGAAATAGTGCCATGGTTTAGCAAATCTTCTTTATAGTCTAGCCCACGGCCTTTTTCCTCGTCATAGTTAAAATGGTTGAACCAATTGGGTTCATGCTCGTAAGTGCTGCCTGGCACGGATATGTAAACAAAAGGTGAATGTGCAAAAGGTTGGTTTTTAAAAATGCCATTTTCAAAGTCAACATCCCACCAAAGCCCGCTTTCGTTGTTTTGCAGTTGGTGATAATCCCTCGCAGCAATAAATGGTTGCAGTTGCAGCGTGAATGCTTTAGCGGCTTTCACGGCAGTATAAACAATAAGTGTAGTGTTTTCGCCATGCACCATGGCAATGGTTTTTTTCAGGGTAATGCCATTTACCTCATATACCCACTCTGGAAATAAATCTTTTGTAAATTGGGCAAGGAAATGGTATCCTGCTGGGTTTATTGCATCGCCAAAATTGTTGGTGCCCAGCTCGGCTACTTGGCCGTTGTAAATAATTTTCTCGTCTATTTTAGACACCATCACCATCCGCCCAGTTGGCGGCTTGGTGGCAGCAACCAGCAACCCATGGTAGCGGCGTGTGTTGCAGCCTATAATACTAGAACTAGCCCAACCGCCAAGGCCATTGGTTTCCAGCCATTCCAGTTGTTTTGCTTCGTCATAATTAGTAAGGGTGGCCTTATTCTTTTGTAACATGGCATCATTTATTTTTCCGGACTATAGAAATAGGCAAAGCAATGCACAAATGTAGCTATTGGCAGGAATAATTTACCAATTGATTTTAGACCACTGATTAAATGATTAGGATGATTCTCCTGATTAAATCCCTTTTGCCTATAAAGGATTTTATTGAAATAATTTTCACAAACCATTTTTTTAGCACTACCGCAAAAAGCTTTCACTCCAAGAGGAAATCAATAAGGTTTTAAGGAGTTGATAGGTTGCTGCTAATAGCCCCACAAACCCTAACAGGCAAAGGAAATTGAAGAACTAAGTGAAGATTTGAAATGAATTTTTTTCTTCTTTTTCCGTGATTTATTTTTTATAGAGTCCATTTTTTTGTTTGTAATTAATTGATATTCAGTTGTTTATGTTTTTTTTGGCCTCATTTTTTATTATAATTTAAGTAAATTTTATGATAGTTTATTGATAGTAAAATGATAGTTTATTGATAATGGAATAATAATTTATTGATAAGAAACTGATAAGATTTTGATGGTGGATTATCATTTTCCTAAGCCAACTAATATCCGATACGGGAGGCAAGGTAAAGATACCCTAGTTCCTGTTTTATTGTAAAATTGATATGAATAGCTATATAGGCCAAAATAAAAATCCTATATGGGGGAAATATGCCCCCATGAGTAGCCCAAAATTCCCCCATATAGGATGCTTGTTTAACCGCAAACCCCAAGGGACTTTCTTTTAAAAACAACCTGTTTCTGCTAAATATAAAACAACAAAAAACGAGAATTTGAAATGCACCCTTCTTGGATGCATTTCAAAATCCCGTTAATAGCCGCATGTAAACCTCACCCCCCCCAACCCCCTCTCCGAAGGCGAGGGGGAGCCAAAGCTTGACAAAAAGCAAGAGATTTTATGATAAATTTCCCTTGCAGCTATCTATTTGAGTTAAATCCCTCTCAACCCTTACTCGCAAGACCTGTTGACAGTTGACGGTCGACCGTTAACTGTCAACTATTTAAAATCAACCGTGCAATTTTGGCATTTAATGTCTATGGCTGCACCCTTGCCATCGCCTACGATGGCGGTGAACTTATCGTTGCAATTGCAGTTGTCACTGCTAGCCGAGCGTTCTACAGATAGGTTTATAGCCCGTATTTGATCGGCAAGCCCATCCTTAACAGTACTTTTCTGTTCTTTGCCTGTAAATGGCTTCTTGTCAAAACTTGCATAAATGGTGCTATATGGCCCATTGTAGTTTACAGTATAGCTTTTCACGCTACGCAAAGGAAGCCGCATGTCGGCATATTTGTTGTCAAATTTTATCACTTCTACACCGGGTGCAATATTGCGGATTTTTACGTCTGCATTGGTACCATCCATTTCTATGCGCTTGTTTAGCTTGTTTATACGTATATTACCATAGCTTTTGCGGCCTTGCAGGCTACCTGCTTCTTCTATCTCGTATTCATCATTGGTGCTAATCATGTTTATTTTTTTTACCGAGCCTATTTCCACGGTGCTGTACTTGGTATCAATATCCAAGTCTTCAATATCTTTTGTGCTAAAGCGGCCATTGATAAAATCAATTTCAGCGGTTTGCATGTTGCCTGTAGTAACGTTGGCATATTTAGAACGCAACGTAAAAGTGTTTACATCCTGCATCTCCATATTGCCATTGGTAATGTCGGCAGAAAGCTTATTCAGGTTATCTGTTACGGTAATGTCTGAATATTTGCTTTCCAGATCTACTTTGTTGTCTTTGGGGAGGTAAATGGTAACCAGCCGCTTGGTATTGCCCTTTGTGCGGATGGTTTCGCCATCGCCATTAAAAATGGCTACACTGCTTGCCCCCCCCATGCCGCTACTCCAGCTATAAGTATTGCCCAATACTTCGTAAGAACCACCACTGCTTACAGTGCCAGACCTGATGCGCACGGAACTGCCAAGGGTTTTTACGCTTAAGTTTAATTTTTCAAACCATTCCTCGTCGGTTAGCTTGCTTGCGTCCCCTTCATAAAAAATAGTCGTTACTACTTTTACCTTCGGTTGGTCCCAAGTTTTTATTTCCAGCGTGCGGCTGGTATTGTCTATATATACATCGCCCCCACGACCAGCTTTTACTTCCACGCTTACTTCTTTGCTTTTCAGGTTGGGGTCGTCGTCTTTCAAATTGTTCCTCATTTCTACTGGTTCTGTAGGAGCCAAGGGGGCAAGGGCTGGCAGTGGGGGTGGTACAGGCATTGGCTGAGCAATTACCCGTGGAGCTATTATGCCTGTTGATAATAAAGCTATCGCTAAAATGCCCGTTGCTATTGTTTTACTGTTACTTGTTTTCATTGTATATGCTTGTTAAATGTTTAAAAAATAAATTTTAGATGGATCCACAGGGCTACGGCCTTGCTTGTAGCGGTTGTTTGTTTTTTGCATTTCGTTTTGCAATTGCTTCAACACGTTTAGCTTTTGCTGGTAAACATTAATTAGTTGGCCTAATAGTTCATTGTTGATGCCGTGTTTTTTAATTTCTTTTTTCACGGTGACTTCGTCTTTTTCCATCCTATGCATTTGCTGGCTAAATTCTACAAAAAAGGCAGGGCTTTCTGCATTCAGGGGCATGGTATTTACCCTAGCTTTTTGCAGGTTGATGAACTGCGTAAAGCTGCTTTCTATATTTTCAAGCTCCGCTAGGCCTGTATTGTCGGCAGCCTTTGTTTGCGGCTTTAGCTTCGCTTTATTATTATTATGGCTTGAGGGTAGCAGTTTCCTAGTTGTTGCAATTGCCTCAATAGCTTTTTCTTTCTGCGGCACTATAGTAGCAATAGTGGGGCTGTCTATACGGGGAGCAGTGATTGCTTTTATCTCTTTTTTTACGGGTCTAGCAATTTTGGCAATAGGCGTTTCCTTCCCGCCTTGCAATAACAAAAAGCCAATTCCTGCTAGGAATATAACACAGGCTGCTACTGCCCAGCGTGCTGCCATGCTGAAAACACGTGCCTTGGGTTTGCTGGTTTGCTTTGCTATTTGTTCCCAAACACGGCCACTTGGCTCGTCCACGTCCATTTCCGAGGCTTTTTGCTGGATATATTTTTTAAACTCGTCCATACACCACTGATTAAATGATTTTAGCAAACTTTATACTTTTATTATTAAGCATTTTGTACAATGGTAGCTTTGCGGCTACCCCTACTGACCACGGATGACTTACGACTTACCACTTACGACTAATAAAATCCTTTCCCGAAGCAATTGTTTTGCCCTGTGGTATTGGCTTTTGCTTGTGCTTTCCGACACGCCAAGGCTTTCTGCAATGTCCCTATGGCTGTAATTTTCTACTGCATACAGCGTAAATATTTGCCGGCAGCCATCGGGCAAGGTTTTTATCTGGGTATGTATCTGTTCCATGCCTACTTGCTCCCACCAATGAATGCTATCGTCCATTGGTTGTTCATGTTGCTCACCATATTCCTCCCATCCGCTTGTGGCTATCTTCTTTTTGCAATGCCTGATGCACTCGTTAACCACTATCCTTTTTAGCCACCCGCCAAACTGTGCGGCTTCTTTCAACTGGTGCAGGTTTTTAAAAGTCATAATGAACGCCTCTTGCAACACATCTTCCGCATCCTCCTTTGTACCCATCATCCTTGTGCAGGTGCTGAACATCGCCTTGCTATATTGCTGGTACAATGCCTGCATGGCAGCACTGTCTCCCTTTTGGGCTTGCATAATAATTACCGTAAGCGAGTGTTGCGTTGTTTCCAAATAATGTTGTTGCTATATAAAAGAGTACAAGTTGGCTAAAAGGTTGGAAACGGGGAGAAAAAAATTTTGTGCATAGGGCTTATGTTGCCACAAAGGCACAAAAACACAAAGAGGCACAAAGTTTTAAAGGAGGTGAAACAATTAACAGCATATACTCATTTTTCCTTATACTCTTGTTGCTAGGTTGTTCAGAATAAGGGGGCATTTACGTCCAGTTCTCAGATACTCCATGGGGTTTTAGCACCGTGAAAACAAAGGGTTGAAACCCATGGGAAAGGGAACGAAGATATGTGAGCCTATGCTGAACAGCCTATAAAGGGGGGTGAATAAAACTTTTTCGCTTTGTCCTGATACCCCCCCCCCCAATCTATAAAAACTTTATCTTTGTGTTAGAAATGCACGTGATACAAACAATTTACAAAACTAGCGTCTTGGCATTCTAATCGTAGCTCTTTTTTTACTAATATTAAGATAGTTGTAATCTCAAAATTTGATCTTGTATTTATGGCTGTAAAATGCGCACAAATCACTGAAAAATAAGCATAAAATACGCATAAATCACTCAAAAAATAAGCACAAAATAAGCACGAATTACGCACAAAAATTTGATGTTTTTTGTTGATAATCAATGACTTACAAGGGTGGTTAAGATTTTTCAAAAAAAGAAACAGCGTAAAAATCCCACAAACATGGCAAAACTGAAACTATTTTAATATAACACTAGGAAATATTAATATTATTAAAAAAATGCAAACATTGTCTCCTTGCGGTGTTCCTTTTACCTTTTCCTTTGGGTAACTTGTCCCCGTCTTTTGTGAGGGTTGAGGTTGGGCTAGGTTGATTTTTGAATAAAAAAGCTAAAAACTTTTATGCACCCCTTATTATGGTGCTATTTCAAGCTTTCGTGCCTTTGTGGAAAAATAAGTAGTGTGCAATAAAAAATCATCTAATCAGTGTTATAAACACTCAAAAACTATATTTTTTGCCGATATTTCATTTCTTTATTTAAAAAAAACTATTTTTAGGCAGGTAAATAGATAAATATGGGCAGGCTAACCTAAAATCGTTTTATATGCGCGGGATTAATAAAGTAATGCTGATTGGAAATTTAGGGAAAGACCCAGATATGCAATATTTAGAAGGCAATATTGGCGTAGCAAAGTTTCCATTGGCCACTACAGAATCGTACAAAGACAAAACGGGCAAGCTGATAGCACAGACCGAGTGGCACACCGTAGTTTTGTGGCGTGGATTAGCAGAGCTTGCCAGCAAATACCTGCACAAGGGCAGCCTTGTATATATAGAAGGCAAGCTGCGCACCCGGAGCTGGCAAGACAAAGATGGCAACCGTAAGTTTGCCACCGAAATTGTGGGTGACAACCTAGTGATGCTTGACAAAAAAGGCGAGGGGAGTAGTTTCCAACAACCTGAGGGGTTTGGCAATTTTAATGGCGATGCGCTGCCCCCTGTAAACGATGTCGAGGAAGGGTTCCCGTTTTAATTACATTCCACTACTCAAATATAATTTCACCACATATAAGCACAAAGAAGAAGAAGTTTAAAAGGTATTTATATAACATAAAGTAGATACTTTTTTCTTTACTTCTTCTTTATTTCCTTTATGCCACTTTGAGCCTTTGTGTCTTCGTGGTGAAAAAATAAATATTGATTGTTTATTTTTATCACATAACGGATAATTTTGTAAGGCATCGAAATGCAATTGTTCACTTAAACCAACAACCTTGGAATACCACTCGGGCTTTACACATCTATTGTTTTTGCAGGTGCATAGCCTAGCAGCTATCAACACGCAAGGCACTACCGTGTTAATGATTGTCCTATGCTGCTTATTGTTCTTTTCATTTGTTATCAGCGGTGCCGAGGTAGCTTATTTTTCACTTACCCATAAAGACATTAACCTGCTTAAAACCAAGCAGCAGCCCGCCTACAAACGCATTATCAACCTGACAGAAGAGCCCAAAGTACTGCTAGGCTGCCTATTGATTGCCAATAGCTTTATCAATATTGCCATTATTATTATCTCTAATATTTTACTGGGCGATTTGTTTAGCCTAGAAAAAATAAATGCTTTGTGGCTTGAATTTTTACTGAAAATAATAATTGTAACGGCGGTGCTGCTACTTTTTTGCGAAGTAATGCCCAAGGTACTGGCCGCACAAAACAATATCCGTTTTGCCAAAGATGCAGGTCCCATCATAGAATTTGTATTCCTAGTATGCAAAAGATCTAGTATTTGGCTGGTGAAATACAGCGATGTTATAGAAAAAAAACTAAGCCGAAAAAGTAGCTATAGCTTGGAAGAACTAGACCATGCAATAGACCTTACTACCGATAATAGCGCATCGATAGAAGAAAAAAACATACTAAAAGGCATCATTAAGTTTGGCAACATTACCGTGAAACAGGTGATGAAAACTAGGATTGATGTGGATGGCATAGACTCTACTACCAGCTTCACAAGCCTTATTAGCCAGCTAGGCGACTTTCACTATAGCCGCCTGCCTGTGTATGAGGAAGACTTAGACAAGGTAATAGGCATGGTGCACACCAAAGATTTGATACCGCATTTAGAAAAAGGCGACGATTTCAACTGGCACCAATTGCTTCGTGTTGCATTTTTTGTGCATGAGCAAAGGCTGATAGAAGACTTGCTAAAAGAATTTCAAAACAAGCATATCCATTTTGCCATAGTGGTGGATGAGTTTGGCGGTACAAGCGGCATTGTAACCATGGAAGACATCCTAGAAGAAGTAATAGGCGAAATAAAAGATGAGTTTGACGAGGAAGAAACCAATTATGAAAAAATAGACGACAACAACTATATTTTTGATGGCAAAACAATGCTAAACGATGTTTGCAAGGCAATGTCGCTAAATGCCGATACTTTTGATGATGTAAAAGGCGAAAGCGACTCGCTTGCTGGGCTGGTTTTGGAAATTACAGGAGCAATACCCAATACCCAGCAAGTTATCAGCAGTGGCGATTTTGAGTTTACAATTTTGCAAGTAGAAAAAAACCGCCTTATAAAAATAAAAGTAACCATCAAGCCACAAAGCGAGTAAAGGAAATGAAGGATTGCGTGAACGATACAAGGACAATGGAAGGTACAGGGATAAACAAACAAATAAAAAGGAATTGGTATTTTACATTAGCATTCATTGCTTGTTTATCGTGCAACAGTAATTTTGTACCTAAACCCAAAGGCTATTTTGCAATAGATTTACCAAAAAAAGAATACCAGGTATTTGACCAGCCGGGCTACCCTTACACATTTGAAT
Source organism: Parasediminibacterium schistidii (assembly GCF_046546515.1). Lineage (NCBI taxonomy): Bacteria > Pseudomonadati > Bacteroidota > Chitinophagia > Chitinophagales > Chitinophagaceae > Parasediminibacterium > Parasediminibacterium schistidii. The sequence continues at coordinate 54,374 of NZ_JBKHKJ010000009.1, forward strand.
ACCCAGTGTATGCCAGCATTGTAAAAGACACTACTTTTTTTGGCGGCACAACCGAGAACCCTTGGTGGATAAATATCAACTTCCCGCAGTTCAATAGCCGCATTTATGTAAGCTATATACAAATTAGTGAAAAAAGGAAATTGGACAAGCTGATCAACGATGCTTTTACACTCACCAACAAGCATACCAGCAAGGCAAGTTCTATTGACGACTCTTTGATTAATACACCCAATAATGTGCATGGCATGTTGTTTAAGGTAGGCGGCAATGTAGCTACAGCCAACCAGTTTTTTGTAACAGACTCGGTAAAAAATTTCTTGCGGGGGGCATTGTATTTTGATGCCACGCCCAATGCCGATTCATTAGGCATTGTAGATGATTATTTATTGCTAGATATGAAGCATATTATTAATAGTTTTAAATGGAAATAGCCCCGTTTAGGGTATTGGGGTATAATTTTATGATAGTAATTGACAATAAATTAATAAGCGACGAAGTGCTGGAAGAGCAATTTGTGTGCGACCTGCACAGTTGCAAGGGCGGCTGCTGCGAAGACGGCGATGCTGGTGCCCCACTGGAAGACTGGGAAAAAGCAGAGGTGGACAACGCCCTGGAAATAGTGAAGCCATACCTAACACCAAAAGGGTTGAAAGCAATAAAAAACCAAGGCAACTATACATACGACAATGAATTTGGCTGGGTAACCCCCACCATAAACAATGCCCTGTGCGCTTACGGCTTTAAAGACAAAACGGGCGTGATACAATGCAGTTTTGAAAAAGCATACAATGAAGGAAAAATTGGCTGGAAAAAGCCATTGAGCTGCCACCTTTTCCCTATAAGGGTTAGCAAAAGCACGTTGGATCCTGACATGGAATATATAAATTACGAACCTAGGCAAGATTTATGTGCAGCCGCCTGCACCTTTGGCCAAAAATTGAAAATACCTGTGTATGTTTTTCTAAAAGAACCCATAATAAGAAAATATGGCGAGGAATTTTATGAAGTGCTTGCGGCTTGCGCCAATAGGGAATAAGCCCACTCACCATTTCACATACCCCTGTTTTATTGCATACAAAGCAAGTTCTACCCTGGTTTTAATACCGAGCTTTGCACATACCGAACCTCGGTAGTCTTCAATAGTCCTGATGCTTATGTGCATTTCCTCGGCTATTTGCTTGTATGTTTTTTCGCTGCAGGCCAATATCAAAAATTCTGTTTCTTTAATAGTGAGGCTGGGCAACGTTTCTTCGCCCTCATTGCTTCGTAGCGCATATTTAAAAACATTATTGGTTACCTGCTCGTTGTAATACACCCCTTTTGCCATTATTGAGTCCAAGGCTGCAAGCAGCTCTTTCCCTTTTGTATTCTTTAATATATATCCGGTGGCACCGCTCCTTAGCATTTTAATAATGGTGGTTTCATCGTCCATCATGCTAAGTGCAAGTATTTTAATCTCGGGGTGGTTTTCTTTAATCCACCGGGCAGTTAAAAAACCATCCATCACAGGCATGGTTATATCTAGTAAAACCAAGTCTGGCAGCTTTTTCTGGTGCATCAGTAGCTGTATAAAATCTTTGCCATGATCTGCTTCAAACATCACTTTGTAATCATCATAAGTATTTATCAAAGTGGCTAGCCCACTTCTAAGCAATGAATGGTCATCTACTAAAACTACGCTGTACATGTTTTTTATTTTTTTGGTTATTGCCTTGGTATGTTTAGCACAATGGATGTGCCTTTGTTCAATATGCTTGTTATAGCGGCTTTGCCGCCAATCATTGCCGCACGATTGGTTATGTTTTTCAATCCGAGGCCTTTTTTACTATCTGTGCTCAACTCAAAACCACAACCATTGTCATGTATGGCCAATATATTCTCTTGCTCTGATCCAGTTACAGTAATGTTAATATGGTTTGCCTGTGCATGTTTAATAATATTGTTCAGTGTTTCCTGTACTATCCGGTAAAGGATAATGGTTTTGTCTGCCGACAGATAAATAAAATCTGCCTCTGCGCTAAATTCAGTTGTGTATTTCCCTGTTTTTTCCAAAAGATTTAGTTCATGGCCAATAGATTCTATAATACCTACGGCCTGCACCCTGTCTGGGTCTAGGCTTTTGCTGATGTCCCTTAAATCTTCAATCGCTTTGTCTATCAAATCAATGCCTTGGTCTAGCCTTTCTTTTTCGGTTGTAGGTATGGTGCTTAGCTGCAAGCCGGCAAGGCTTAGTATCTGCCCTATATTGTCGTGTATCTCGCCGCTTATATTTTTCAAGGTTTGTTCCCTTATTTCTAGTTGTGCCTGCAATTTTTCCATGGCAAACCTTTTTAAAATGTCGGCTTTTTCTGCCTCGTATTTCCTGTAGCGCCTGTTGTAGGCAATAACAAAGAAAAAAACAAAGCCAAATATGCACAGCAGCAGTGCGGTACCCGCAAATACTATTTTTATGTCCTGACTTATGGTTTGCATCTTATAGCCTTAATGAAAAAGCTACAAGATAAGGCAAGAATTATATTTTGCAAATACCATAAATAAGAAATAGGCGCATTATAATTTGGATTATAGCTATTGCTTAACAAACTATAGGAAATAAAAATGAAAAATGACACTGAAAAATACAAAAACAAGCCAGATATTATCCAGAACATCCTGTTTTTCAATATGTCCTCATAGGCAGGCCCTATAAGTTTCTGTGCGTAGTAAGACAAGCATTTGATAATAACCCAAAGCGATGCCAGCCCAAATGTATCGCTGTTGAATGTGGGCGTTTTAATCCAGTTGCTAAAATCGAATGCAACAGCAATAAAAAATAGTACAATAAAAAGCCCATCAACTATCCTCGAATACACCGACCTGAGCAAAAAAGAAAAAAATTTTAATAGCAACAGGAAATAGGCAATACATGCTATGTGGTAAACAATTAAGTTGTTCCTTTCTTTTTTAAAATAGAACTGCACTTTCACCAGCAAGTTTGCAGTAACATTAAAAAAAAGCAATGCCACAATAAAGAAAATAAACCATAAAAAAGCCCCTTCCATTTTGGATTTCCTAAAGATAAGGTAAACCAAAACGGAGAAGGGGGCAATGGAGTCGAGGTAATCGAGAAAATTCAAAACCTTGTTGTTTTTAATTGTACAAAGTAACTACATTAACTACAACCTGGAGGCCAAGGGCATGCTGAAATAGTTTTGCCTAGCATAGTTTGGGCTGCGGCAGTTTTTTCTGGTTGGGCCTCTGCATCCACGATGTAGCCATGCAATGTTGGCACAATTACCCCTGTGCTTGAATTAAACCCAATTTCCATTGCAAAACTTTGGTCGCCCCCTACTTCTTCCAAAAAGGCTTTTAGTTCTGCTACGTTAATTACAAATTTCAAATCTGACATACAATTTGGTTTTTAAGCGTTATTTGTTAAACAATTAGTGCAAATAAATATACATTTATTCATTGCTTTGAAGAAAAAAATATTTGCAATGAATAGATATATACAAATTTAACTTGTTGAAAATCAATTGAATAAGCATTTGTTTCTTGTAAAATACCGTGAAATAACCGTATAGTATTACCGTGAAACAACGGAGTATGGGTGATAAATAAACATTATACAAGACAAGGTAATTTGGTGGGGTGCATAAAAGCTTTTTACTTGGGTGGTGTACCTGCTAACCTTTACAGGGTTCGGAACCCTATAAAGATTTTGAAACCTGCGAAAAACTTTTTTGCACCCTTATAAATTGTACATTATATTGCCATCTATCCATGCAGCAACTGTATTTAACCAATTTTAAAATAGCAGCTATTATTACAGCCACTCTAGCTGTAATAATATTGGTATTGTCTTTTATTATTGGCAACCAGCCATTGTTCCTATACTTAAATGGCGATGGAGGCAAGGCCGCAGACTTCTTTTTTAAATGGGTAACCCAGCTTGGCGAGACCATCCCTTGGGTTACTGCATTGCTGTTGATGCTAAAGTGGCGCAAACAATACTTGCTGCTGTTGGTGTATAGCTTTGTTGTTTCCACCATTTTGGCGCAAGGCATCAAAAACCTGTTGCCTGTGCAGCCACGACCTACCAAGGCCATTGCCAACCTGCAACTGGTGCATGTGGTACAGGGGGTAGATTTACATCAGTTTTTCAGCTTCCCTTCTGGGCATACCACCACTGCATTTACTGTTTTTTTTATAGCTTGCCTGTGCATCAGGCAAAAATGGGTGCTGCCAGTTGGGTTTGTGTATGCTTTGCTGGTGGGCTATTCCCGCATATATCTTGCACAGCATTTCCCAAGGGACGTGGCGGGGGGTATGCTAATCGCAATAATAACAGTATACATAAGTTTGAGGTTGAGTGCAAAGAAAATTACTGTTTAGCCGAATGTTAAGCAATTTGCCACGAAGGCACGAAAACGCAAAGGGGCACAAAGTTTTAAGGGAAGAAGCAAAAAAAATAAAATGAAGAAAAGAATTCTTTTTTTCATTTTCCTTCGTGCTGCTTTGAGCCCTCGTGTCTTTGTGGCTAAATAATAAATTAAAACATTATGCGCAAATATTATGGGGTAAAGGCAGTATTCTTTTTTTCATTTGTATGTATTGCGTTGTTCATTTACAACCCCTTTGCCCTTTATTTCCTCAATGACGACATGGTGCACTTGCCATTGAGCAGCCAAGGGGTTATGTTCCAGCACCATTCCTTCCGCCCAGTGCACGACTTGCTGCTATGCGTAGAATATAAATGGTGGGGCATAAATGCCCTAGGATATCACTTGATTCAGTGGGGCATCCATGCTGCTTGCTCTTTATTGATATACCCATTCGCCTTCGCTTTGTTTAGCCAATACAGCAACCTTGTATACAAGCGTATAGTGCTTGCTAGCCTGTTTTCCGCAGCTTTGTTTTCGGTATATGCTTTTCATTCCGAGTCAGTATTATGGCTGCTAGGTTCTGGCGCATCCTTGGCCACCGTGTTCTTTTTGCTCTCTGCCGTTACATATATAAAGCGGAGAGAGGGTCTTTTGTACTTTATCCTATCACTTCTCTGTTTTCAAATAGGGTTGTTTACCTATGAAGCTATCTGGGCTGCACCCCTTTTTGTTTTTTTATTGTCGTGGGCTAGTGTAAATAATAAAACCACCCAATGGAAAAAAGAATGGGTTTATTCCGCCATTTACTTTGCTTCATTTTTTGCTAACCTCGTTTTGAGGAAAATAATATTAGGGGAATTAGGCGGCAGTTATGGCGATGACCAATTGTTTGTATGCAATATTAAAAAACTTACCTACAACGGACTTTGCCTTTTTACCCGGAGTTTTGTGCCGCCAAGCATTTCTGCACCCGTTTTCATGGGTTGCCTAGCTTTGGCAATAATTGTTTTATTTGTTGTTTGCCGGAAAATATATTTGCTTAAATCTTTTGATAGCTTATTGGGAATTTTGTTTATTTCCTTTTGTTGTGCACTATTGCCTGTTATTACGCTGGGCATCAGCACCCACTCCCGTGAATCGGAGCGTTTTTTGTACCTCCCTTCTGTTTTCCTTTGTATGTTGATGGTTTACAGTTTGCTAAAAATGGCACTATCACCATTAAAACTATCGGTGTACTTAGTTGGTCTATTGCTTTACAATAGCTATTTCACCTATACCAATGCGCGAGACTATGGCGTGGCGGGCAGCATTTCAAAAACTTTTTATGCCCATTTCGCAAGCGAGAAAGGCAATAAAGACACCATCATACTAACCAATTTCCCACGGCAGTTCCGTGGGCTGCCATTGTTCAGGGTTGGCTTTAAGGAAGGTATTGCCTGGCTCTATCAAATAGACACATCTAAAATATATATTCCTGCCGAGCAGGAAATACAAGCAAAGCCTGCTTATAGCTTTGCTTTAGCAAAAAAAGATTTTAGATTTAATGTAGCCGAAAACAAGCTAGCCAATAAAAAGGAGCTTACACTTGTGTTTGATAGCAGTTATTTTTATATGGTTGATTATGCAAAATAAAAAGAGTCTAACAACAAAGCGCATAAGTGTTTTCACAAGGTACAGTAGGTAAAATACTCAATATTTAGGTAATACGTTACAAAAGTGCAAATCTTTTGTTCCTCTTCGATACATTTTACTCCTTGTGTACCTTGTGTTTCTTATTCCTTGTGCCCTTTGTGGTTAAACACTTTTTTATAAAATTATCATAACGTTTGCCATCCTGCTGCTTATCTAGTTAAACCAATATACTTTCAATCCCTCATATTAACGTATGCTTACATTAGAAAAAAAGTACAAGGTTGTCAGCACCCACGGGTTTGCTGAAATAGTGTTAGACACAGTCACCAACCAACAATCGTTGTTTACAAAAAAGGCTTTTGCGGCAAACGAAGACATCATTTCTTTTCGTGCGGCAAAAGTGGTGCAGCAGCCAAGCTACCTTACGGTGCAAACGGGCATTGGCAAGCACATCATACTGGAACCCGTGTTTTTGCAATACATCAACCACAGTTGCGAGCCAAATGTTTTTTTCGACACCACAGCCATGCAGTTGGTTTGCATAAAACCAATTGAGCAGGGTGATGAATTGCGTTTTTTCTACCCTTCCTCTGAGTGGGAAATGGAAACCCCTTTTGTATGCAATTGCGGTACGCCATCGTGCTTGGGTCTAATTCAAGGAGCTTCGTTTCTTAGCAATGAAATTACTGCCAAGTACCGATTTACCGATTTTATAAAGAAACAGTTGCAGGAAAGGAAGTAAAAGCAAATGCCACTTATGACTTATGACTTACGACTCACGACTTATAACTTAAAAGCCTTCGTCCTTGCCCCTTACTTGCAAACGGGCGATGCCCATATAGATTACTACTACGATTTCACGCAAAGCATAGCCGAATACACGGCCGTGTTTGCAGAACTGGGCATTGATTGGCAATGGCAAGAAGTAACCACAGAAAATTATACATCGGTGATTGATACCATTGTGGGTGATCAAAAAGCAGGCAATGTTTTTCCCATTGTGCTAAACCTCTGCGACGGGGATGAGGTAAACGGAACGCCGGGTATTTCCGTAATCAATTACTTAAACAAAAAAGGCTTAGTTTATACAGGTGCCGATGCTACGTTTTATGATATTACTACTTCTAAAATAGCGATGAAAAAGGCTTTTGACACTGCTAAAGTAGCAACGCCAAAGTGGAAAGCCATTTACACAGCAAACGAAAACCATGACACTATTTTTGAAGATTTGGGCAGCCCCATTATGGTGAAACCTGCCGTGGCAGGTGGCAGCATGGGGGTGGGGGTTAATAACGTAGTGGCAAGCCAAGAAGCATTTGCCATGCAGCTACACAGGATGTTTGAAGGCTACCGTGGCTGGCAGCTAACCAGCGGCGGCATAGTGGCAGAATCGTTTATAAACGGGGACGAGTTTACTGTTTTTTTGGTAGGCAATCATTTGTATAAGGAAGAAGCTATTATTTATCCCTCGGTGAAAAGGGTGTTCCACCATAGCCTGCCCGAAGTGGAAAAATTCTTGTCGTTCGACCGCCTTTGGGAGATATATGAGGAAGAAACAGCAATGCCCAACAACGATTATTTTTATGAGTATGCTTTGCCAGACAGCCATTTGGAACCAGCAATACAGCAAATAGCATGGGATGCTTTTGTTGCTGTGAAAGGCACAGGCTATGCCCGCATAGACATAAGGCAGGACAAGGCAACTGACAAGCTATATGTGCTGGAGGTAAATGCACAGTGCGGCATCAGCAAAGACGAGGACTATACCAGCATTGGTGCTATCTTGAAATTTGCAAACGTTAGCTTTACAGAGTTGGTAGCAAGGATACTGAATAACAATAACAAGCAATTTTGCGTGGTAGAAATATCGTCTGAACCATGATTTATACGGATGATTTAAATGATTAGAATGATTAGGGGTACTACATAAATTCCCTTTAATCCCCCTAATCCCATAAATCATGGTTCAGACAATTCCTAATTCTTAATTCCTAATTCCTAATTAATGCATGTCTGCGTCCTCCTCCCCGACTATTCCACCAGCAACGTGGATTACCAGCATTACGACCCACCACGGGATTTGTCCGTTTTGCTGCCGGGCGATGTGGTGGATACCGTTTTTTTAAACAAGCTCACCACTTACAAACAACTGAAAGCCTTGCAGCAAAAGGGCTACGATATTTTCGTGAACCTATGCGAAGGCTACTTGGAATGGGAAGTTCCCTCTATTGATGTCATTTATACACTGGAATTGCTCAACCTGCCATTTACCGGGCCAACCACTTTGCTTTACGACCCGCCTAAGGAATTGATGAAATATGTGGCTTATTGTGCAGGTGTAGCAACGCCAGCTTATTTATTAGTTACTGATGTTGAACAAATAGAAAATGGGCTGCATTCTTGCCTCTCTCCTTCGGTTTTGCCCCTTCCTTTTCCTGCTCCCACTCCCCTTGGAGAGGGTTGGGGTGAGGTCTTACCATCCCTTCACTTCCCCTTATTTGTAAAACCAGCAAAAGCTGGCGATAGCCTTGGTATTGACACGTTTTCATTGGTAAATGACAAGCAGCAGTTGCAAGCCAAGGTAGCATTGCTGCTACAGGAATATGACGAATTATTAGTAGAAGAATACATAGCAGGCAGGGAATTTACCGTTATGATTGCCGCCAATGCCGATGGCAAAACCTGCACTACCTTTAAACCCGTGGAATATATTTTCCCGGAAGGTGATAGTTTTAAAACCTATTCCTTAAAAACAAGTGTCTTGCACCCAAATGCAAATATCCCTTGCAATGATATAGAGGTAGAACAATCATTAAGGGATGCGGCAACTGCCATATTCAAAGGGTTTAATGGCGTGGGCTATGCCCGGCTCGATTTTAGGATGGATGCAGCAGGCAAGCTATATTTCCTAGAAATTAATTTTACCTGCTCGGTCTTTTATACCAATGGCTACGAAGGCTCGGCAGATTATATCTTGCAGCACGATGGATATGGGCAGCAGCGTTTTTTGCAGCATATTATTGCCGAGGGCATGGCACGCCACCAAAGGAAGCAGCAAAAATTTGCCGTGAAAGGCAATGCCATTGCAGGCTATGGCATTTTTGCCACGCAAGCCATTGCTGCAAAGGGCTTGGTTTTTGAGGGGGAAGGAAAAGCACAGCGTATTGTTACTAAAAGTTTTGTTGACAAGCATTGGAGCGAGGCCGAAAAAAAGGTCTTTGGGCAGTATGCCTACCCAATAGGTGGTGATGTATATGTATTGTGGAGCGATAACCCATCTGAATGGGCGCCACAAAACCATAGTTGCAATGCCAACACGGCCTATGAAGGGCTGAATGCATATGCCACAAGGGATATTGCAAAAGGGGAAGAGCTTACGTTGGATTACAGTACTTTCCTTGACAGCACCATGGAACCCTTCCAATGCACTTGCGGATCTGCTAATTGCAAGGGGCTTGTTCAAGGAAGAATGTTGGAGGCAGCGAGGCAATAGGCAAGGGGGCAAAGAGAAATCGTGCAATTGTTCGACCCTTTTTACTTAACTCCTTCGTGCCTCTTTGTGCTTTCGTGCCTTTGTGGCAAAAAAATCGCAAACGTAAAACGTACAACTCACCATGTCCAAGTCCCGTTTTCATGTACTCAAACATATTATAGCGCAGCACAAATACCAGTTGCTGCTTACCTATACTTTGTTTACCATAGAGATGGTGGGCTTGCTTCTGCGGCCATATTTCTTGGGCAAAGCGGTAGATGGCCTTATTGCGGGTAACTACCGGGGGCTTGTTTACCTGGCAGCCTCGCATTTTGTATGGCTGGTGGCTGGCACTATCCGCCACAGCTACGACACACGCACTTATACCGCCATTTATACCACCTTAGTTAAGGGGCTATTGGCCAAAAAATATGGCAAGGAAGAAGTGTCTAAACTAAGTGCCCATAGCACGCTTGCCCGGGAATTTGTAGATTTCCTAGAATTTGACCTGAACTATGTGGCAGAGGCCGCCTACAACCTTTTAGGATCATTGGCCATGCTGTTTTTTTACAATAAAAAAGTAGTGTTGATTTGCTTAGTTATACTTGTACCAGTAATGATTGCCAGCTATTTTTACGGCAAGCGTATGCAACGACTTACGCTTGAAAAAAACGACGAGCTGGAAAAGCAAGTAGAAATTATTAGCACACACAACCTAAGTGCCATAGCTGCACACTATGCCAGCCTACGCAAATGGCAAGTAAAAATATCGGACAACGAAGCATGGAACTTTGGGTTTATGGAGCTGATGGTGCTGGTGGTTATTGTATTGTCGCTATTGGTTACCATCAATGGCACAGCCCATGTAGCCGTGATGCCAGGGGCTATTATTGGCATTTACAACTATGTGCTAAAGTTTGCCACGGGGCTAGACACCATCCCATACACCGTGCAAAGGCTAACCAGCCTGAAAGACATCAGCGGCCGCATTTCTTTTGACGATATAGAGGAATAAAAAATAAAATTGGCACCTACTCAATCATCAATTTGTAACCCCTCCCATGTACGTTAATAAATTTAATGGAGCTATCGTCGCTTAATTTCTTACGTAACTTAGACACCAATACATCAACATTCCTACTTATAACAACTATACCTTCATCTTCCCAAATTTCTTTCATCAGCTTTTCCCTTTCTACTATTTGATTTATATTTTCTGCAAATATTTTCAGTGCTTTTGATTCTTTTTCGGAAAGCGTGATACTTCTATCCTCAATTTTAAGAACATTATTATCTGTATAAAACCTAAAATTTCCTAACTGTATACAATCATTATTATCAAGGATTGTTTCTTTTTCTTCTTTTTTCCGAAATTGATTTTTCACATAAAAACCAACAATACCCAAAGGAATAATCAATAGCAACAACCAAAAGAAATTAAATTGAGTTGTTTTCAAAAAATCAATCTCAATAACATAACAACCAGCCTCCAGCCTACGACCCTTGCAGGGTGTTAAATTGCCTGTTTGTCTATTACTTTCGAATGCAAATACTGTTTCTTTTTGTTCACAATTCCTCAAATTCAATATATAATCTTTTGCTAGCGCATTTTTTTGAAATGTTCGTTGAACTAAATTGATGAGTGTATCTGAAATAAAACCAACATCATTTTGAAAGGAAATCTGGTATGTATTTTCTTTTAATTTCTTAATCGGCAGCACTCGGGATGAAGAATCTTTACCCGTAAGTAAAAGCTGATGTCCTATATTACATAATACTACTTCCAAATGCTTCTCAGGAATTTCATTTTTATTATTGAAAAATGCAACAGCAGCGATCAGCATACCAATGAATAGTATTGAAGATGCGAACAGCATAAATGGCTTCATGCGTGCAAAATAATCTATTGCACCACAGTTTTCGGAGGTTTTACAAACGTTTTACATCTCATTTACAAGTTTTTACTATTCAAAAGCTTCAGGGTAGTTAACGCCGGATACCTTTACTTTATTGTTTCACTAAATCAATTAAGTAATAAGCCATAATTATCTTAATATAATTCTAAGAGGATTTCGTTCTTGCCCCTCTCCTTCGGAGAGAGGTTGGGGTGAGGTCTCTAAAATAAATAGTATTAACTTAATTATGTCTGCATACTTAAAGGCATGAATGTCATCAATTACCTTGTTAGCGATTATTGTAGGACGTCACTTAAACATCGAACATTCATTAGAAATGAAACTGACGACTTTAAAATTTGGACTTCTGATTTTCGGCTGCAATGGAGACTATTAAAGTAATTTTTGCTGAATAAACTTTAAAAGACAATAAACTATATTATTAATTAGAGTTCATATCAATTAGAAGCCTTACAGTCCCGTGCGAAATAAAAACCTGAAAAAATCGTTTATATCTGTATTGGAATAGGTATGTACGAAAAGTGGAAGATTTTTAGGGTTGCTTCCCTAGGTGAGGGCCATGGTAGGGCATGCTGTAGGAAGCACAAAAAGGTACAGGATTGTTAAAGATGAGTGCAGGTTGAGAAAAAACAAATACCCTTACAAGTTATTTGCTAGTTGTGCCGCTTTGCAAAACTTTAAGGTCGGAAGGAAACCGGTTAAATAACCTGTAATTAAACTGACATAAACGCTACTAAATTCAATGCTCTAATGATTTATATATCTGTCTGGCGATAATTCTTGAATATCAAATTCGTTATTTCCCTTTTCTAGATAGTAAAATTTTGTCAAGTTTAAAAGCATTGGCGGAATGGGGCTACAATAGGCAATTTAAATTTCCTTTACCCCACTTTACCTTGCCAAAACTTGTCTAACTGGTGAAGATAAACCTGTCTTTGTTTTTCCAAAATTTCAATTATCTCCATGGCTAAGATTTGTAAATAGATTCATTTAAACTTTTGCTGGGCTTGCTAAATAAACTTAACAAGCCCTTTCTACTACGCAATTATAACAACTAGGTTTTGCATTATGGATGTGGATATAATTGATTTCTTCATTTTCAAAAATCTTGGTAATTTGTTCTTTTAAGTTGTTTCCTTCCGTAACCGATGCGGCTAGCATCATGCCCTTTTTATCATAGCCACGCAACGAAAGTAGCCGATGGTTAAGCATTTTGGGGATTTCGTTTTTGCCCAAGGATGCTGTTTTTGCAATCTTCCTCACGAATATGGGCCCGTTTGCTTGGTAAGGCGAATTTGCCTTATGGTGTTGGTAGGGCAATAAAATAACTTCTTCGCCTATTGCTGCATCTTCCAAGCTTACCCTGCAAGGAAACCCAGGAAACTCGTTTGCCGTCATTCTTATAGCACCTATCTTTTCTAATGCTAAATAGTCTAGCTTGAAAAGATTAGCAAATTCATTGTCGCTCAGTGATTTTATTTGGAAGTCCATTGTCTTGTTGTTTATGCAAAAGTCGAGTTTGGGAAACTGAGTTTAAAACCGAATCTTGCTATGTTTTGTTTTTCCGACACCCTTTTACTGCTATCGAAAACAAAACTGCTGGTATAGCTGTACTTTTATACTTATCGGGTTAAAAACAATTATTGAACATGGAAGCAATTATCACCAATAAAGTAGCAGAAAGCGGCATTGTAACATTGAATCTGGAGGAATTTTACCCAAAAGGTGAAATAACCACTTTCGACCTAAAGGAATACCTGTTCATGGGCTTGATACTGAAAGAGAAAGATTATAGGGCTGCTTTGCAAACAACAGACTGGTCAAAATACCAAGATAAATATGTGGCCATTACCTGTACCGCCGATGCCATTATACCCATGTGGGCATATATGCTAGCTGCCAACTACCTGCAACCTATAGCAAAAGATGTTTCCTTTGGCAATGAGGCACAATTGGTTACCAATATCATCACAAAAAACCTAGCAAGTTTTGACGGCGAGGCATACGCAGACAAGAGGGTAGTGGTAAAAGGCTGCGGCGAGATAGCCATACCCGAAACTGCTTATGTGGAAATTACAGCAAAACTGCGCCCCTTTGCCAAAAGCATAATGTATGGCGAGCCTTGCAGCACCGTGCCTATTTATAAGAAGACATCAGGCAAGCTTCGCTTTTAAATTTTCATAACTCATAATCCATAATTCAAAATTCCCCCACCATGGGGGAAATTTTGGATGCTCATGGGGGCATATTTCCCCCATATAGGATTTTTATTTTGGGCTATATATTTTTCCATCCCAACTTTACATTAAAACAGCAACTAGCCACATTAGCTTTAGCTCCTTCACCAGCTGGTATATCACAAGGGGAAATGATAATTCACCATCAAAATCTTATCAGTTTCTTATCAATAAATTATTATTCCATTATCAATAAACTATCATTTTACTATCAATAAACTATCATAAAATTCATATAAATTATCATAAAAAACGAGGCTGAAAAAACATAAATAACTGAATATCAATGAGTTATAGGCAAAAAGATAGATTCTAAAAAAATAAATCACGGAAAAAGAAGAAAAAAATCCATTTCAAATATTCGCTTAGTTCTTATTATTCCCTCTTTTGTTCTTGCTCCATCTCCTTTCGGAGATAACTGGGGAGGGGTTGAGATTTAAATGCTGCTATTACCATCAATTATGTATGTTTTCTAATGGTCGGTTTCCTCACCTACCATTAGAAAAAATTGCACAATATCCCAGCTCCCTCACGCTGGGCAAAATGTTAGCGCAGCGCATCTCGCCTTACAGATAAGTGTGACTTCTTCGTGATCAATTGTCAATTCCTTTTACGCTATTTATTTTCCGAAGGGAATTTTTTTTCTTTTTTCTTCGCTAATGATTTGCGTGGTGATGGAGTCTGAATTTGGATTTGTATAACTTATAACTTTCTACTTACAACCTACAACTTATCACTCAAAACTTACGACTTACAATATTTGGGCTTTGTTAACCATATTTTGCAACAACCAATACATTCTTTCTACAAATACCGCTGTTATTTCGCAGCATTGTTTGTTTATTGCCTGCTTGATTTTGTTTCACGGTGAGATAAATGCCATCCCCCACCCTAATGCTTCTGTCATATGAAAAGAACTGTACGTGCTGTTGCACTATTTCTGTTGGTTGCCTTGTTTGGAAATGCGCAAATGGGCTTTTCCCAGTATTATCCAGGTGGTTTTGCTAAAAGCCAACTAGGTTTTTGGTTTGATGTAAATGATAGTTCCTCCATCACCAAGACCTCGGGGCGAATATCGGCTTGGAAGGACAAGGTGAATGGCACATTGGTAGCCGCACAAGCTACCGCCACACAGCAACCCAACGATACCTTGCAAGATGGACGAAAAGTGGTAAACTTTAATGGTACAAAGGGTTTGAGCATTCCTTACAATAGTGCGTTAGTGCCTGCTAACGGCTTCAATATTGCCCAGATATTCTATGTTTATCCCGATGCCCCCATCACCAATACAGATTTCCGATGTGGCACTTATTGCAACAATATTGGCAATCAAGGTTCTCCCTACATTACTGTGCGTTTTGTGACAGTTGATAATAAGTATGAATATGCATGCAATAGAAACAGTTCCAATTATTATTATAGCAATTACCCAGATGTGCGTGGGCGGTGGACAATTGGTGCTGCTAATTGCAATGCCAGCAACACACTAGCAAATTATTATTACAATGGAAGCGGCACACTCAATACCACCGTTGCGGGCTATGTAAACAACAATTCTGGTGCTACCATCGGCAACAGTTACAACCCTTCGGGATATTATGGCGTGCATTGGGGGGTTGGGGAGATGGTGCAACTCAATTATGCGGGAGGGGCATCTGCCAATAAAATACTCAATGTATATCTTGCCAATAAGTGGGCTATGAGGGATTCATTATTTGGTGGAAACAACAATCTTTTTGCACCTTCTAACCCCATTTTCACCAACAGCCTTGTGGGAATAGGCATGGAAGATATTGGCGATTCTGTTACCACAACAGGGTCTAACAATGGACTTAGTTTTCAAAATGTGGCGGGCAATGCAGGCTTTCTAAGGGCACAGGGCGATTACCTGTTTGCGGCTGACAATGGTAGTGGTGGCACCATGGCATTGGGCACAGCTTTCACCCGATGGTCTCGCAGTTGGTACATTCAAAAAACTGACACCTTGGGTATTGGTGGATTAATTAACCTAAGTTTCGATTTTGCTACCTATGGTATGACCAATTCATTAGACACGCTGCACAACAGCTACTATTTGCTCTTCAATAAAACCAATGGCGGCTTTGGCAGCGATAGCAATTATCTCGTGAAACTAAATTCCATTGCTCAAGCGGCTGGTGGTGTTAGCAAACTCCAATTTCAAGTGGATGTACTCAACCTTGCCAATGGATATTATACTTTGGTGTATGCAGCCAAAGGAACTTCCACCGCCCTTATACCCAATCTTGGCAATTTCATCACTCCCAACTTTTCATTGCTTGCACCCAAAAAACCAATAGTTGTTGCGGGCAATACTTATAATTACGTTGGACTGGATAGTAGCCAATTTAGTTATCCAGTTTTGTATTATAAGATATATGTAAAAGTGAACGGTGGTTCATTAGCTTTGATAGACAGCACTAATGGAAAACCAGCCTATTATGCGCATTACAACCTAACCAATGGTAGCAACTATTCCTACTTCATTACAGCAGTAGCAGCTCCAGGCAAAGAGTCTTTATATAGCGACAGCACACAAGCAATTCCCAGTAGCAACGCCCCCTCTTGGATGATGGTGCCACAGGCAAATGCCAGCAATCAATTGTTCATGTCTGCAAACATTCCTTTGGCAGGATTGCCCTTAAAATATTATTTCGATAACCCTTCGGGAGGTGGGCATATAAGGGCTTATGCCCCATCCAATTTATTTACAGATTCGGGATTAATAAATGGAAATACCTACAGTTATCGATTTAAAATAATGGACACCATCAAAGGAGCAACCACTGAATCAGGATGGAGCAGCACCCAGTCTGTTCAATTGACAGATTCTGCAAGAGGTGGCTTTTCGTTTAATATGGCATTTCTTGACCCAACCACCATCAATTCTCCTTATGGCATTGGGCCTTCCACCTTCACCCCCGCTACAATGGATATGACCAGTATGCGGTACTTGCGTCGTGCCCCAGCACCTGGTATTCACCCACGAATCCTCATCAATCCAGAAGATTCTACCGAGGTAAGAAATCGATTGAAGAATTCCATCAGTGGCAAATATGCCGCTCGTTGGATCCATGCAACGACCATTTTGTTACAATTGGGTTATTCTGGATATAATAGGAATGCTTGGTATGCAAAAGATACAATGGGGAATGCCTATTTATCTAATGTTGGTGCAAGTGATACTAAAGCATTGTATGATTCGCTTGCTGCTGGAGACATAGGTGTTGCAAAAAATTATTCCAACTTATGGGGGAATAGTTATACGAGAATGGCTTTCAACTTTTCGCAAGAAGCTGCAGAATGTTGGCTTTACAGAAACCAAACGGACAGTGTAACGAACACTTCCTATGCCACTCGAGCGCAAAAACTTGCAAGGGCATTAACCGTTTGGGCTAAGAAAGTGATTGCAGACACCACCATACAACCAGACCTCAACATGAGCAATTTCGGCGGCTTGCACAATGCTTTTGCCTATGATTTTATTTATGACCAAATGACCAAAAACCAACAAGACACCATCCGTATGGCCATCCTCAAGACTTTGCCAGATAGTAGCCGAGAACATGGCTATTATTCTCCATCCTTTGCCACACTATCCAACTGGTCCACCTTCGGAGGTGAAATCTACACCAACATGGCAGTGGAAGGGGAGCCAGGATATGGTCTCAAAGACTCTGCTCTCTTGCGCACTTGGATCAAATGTGTATGGAACTTTATCACCTATGGCATATACGATAAAACAGGAGACACTTATGAAGGAATTGGCAAAAACCGATTGAATTCAGCGTTACTAATTGCAATGGCAAAACGTGGGTATAGTGTATTGGGGCATCCTGGCATTCGGTCCTTTGCCACCAAATATTTGCCCGCAGTCATTCAGCCTTTCGGCTATTCTTTTATTGGTACAGATATTTTGGGAGGAACAGGAAACCTTAGCCCAAGCACAGGAGGCTGGAATCCAGGATGGATGGATATTGGTGGTTTGAAATGGATGTTCCCGACCGATACGGCAGTGGACTTCACTTTTCGCAACTTGATGCAAAGGCAATATGCCAATGCCCCTTACAGTCAAACACTTTCTCCAACATTTTATAATTACAATGTAGTAACTGAAAATTATGGATCAGGTTTCAATATGCACGTGCCAGCATTGATGTTTGCTTCTGATTATTTCAATATGCCTTTGGCAACCGAAGCGCAAGCAGCACTTGGTGGCAATAAATTTTATTTCGACTCCTTAGGAGGTCAAGCCATCATGCGAAGCGGCTTTGATAGTACTGCAGCCATGCTTTTCTTTGCCTGTAGGCAAGATGGAGGTGGTCACACTTATGCCAATAAAAACGAAGTATTGTTTAGCTCAAAAGGAAGAATTTGGTTTCCTAGAGTGACCACAACAGGAAGCGGCTTGGCAGTTCAAGATTCTGTGATGCCAACAAAAGTGTCTAATTCCATACTCATCAACGATGTTGGCCTTTTGGCAGATACAGGCATGTATTATAGTTATGGTGTGGTGCCTGGCAAAATGGTGTATTATAAAAACAGTTCCAATTTATTGAGCATTGCAGGAGATGCCACCCATGCATATGGGTATCAATTCCAGAATTTTGGATTTGGCGGCATCATTGGTGAAAGCCCCGAGTTAGCACCTCCATTTTGGAACAAGGTAACTGCCAGCATCAATTCTTATCGCTATGGTAAATACTACAGTTTTGATGATGTGAGTTATTATAACAAATACACCTATCCCGATTATAACATTTCTCCACCCTATTATTACCAACGCACAGTAGAAGCCCCATACCTCAATGGGCCTGTGAAAAAAGTATATCGTACTGCTTCCTTAATTCAAGCAACAAATCCTTATGCCATTATTGTGGATGATATACAAAGAGACAACAATACCAATAACTATAAATGGATAAGCCCGCTTGCGCCAGATTTGAGCGTGGATACCACGGTTGCAAATCTGACCAATAACAACTATCGCTTTGATGTGATTTTGAAAGAACCCGTTGCCACTGGCAACCGCAGGTTATTGATAAGGGTGCTAAATGCAAATGGAGCCCTTAGCAATACGATTGCTGGGGTTGTAGATTCCTCCATTTATAATACCACCAACACTTGTGCAGGTTGCGGTCTAATGCGGTTTAAGTTAGAAGCCAATGCCATTGATCCGCAATTTAAAGTGATGCTCTTTGCCTATAACAAAGGCGATAGTCTTCCAATTACCAATTGGAGTGCTGATAAAACAAAACTCTACGTATATAATGCAGGCGTTACCAACACCATTTCCTTTGCAATCGATAGCACAGGAAGAACCAATATTGCCCTCAATGCTGCCGATACGGGTGCATATTGGACGGGTAATGTAAATACCGATTGGCATACTGCGGGCAATTGGGCCGCAGGTCATGTGCCAACTGCCACTGACAATATTGTTATTCCATCTGGGGTTGCTAATATGCCCATTATATCCAATGCAGTGGCTGTGGTTAATAAACTATCCGTTCAGCCAAGTGCAACCTTGAGGGTAGATTCTATTCTGCAATTGAGTGGTGAATTCAATATGTTGGGAACACTTTCTGGAAATGGAACGGTCAAAACCTATAGCACTTCCGTAACGCCCATTAATAATGCGCAAGTTTGGAATGTGAACATCGAATACAACAATGCCAGTGGTGGGCAAAATGTGATGAAGGGAACTTACAACAAACGCCTTTCCATCAATGCTACTCAGTATGGAAGTATTTCCAATGCTACAGATACGTTATCGCTTTATGGAAGTTTGAATATTGCCCAAGGCAACACACTCAACATGGGTAATTATATCATGAACGGTAACATCACAAGTGTTGTTGGAACGGGTACTTTACAAACACAATGCACAGCCAACCCGAGTGTTCCAGTGGGCGAAATATGGTCTGGCAAAGTAGTGTTCAATGCCAATGCAGGTGGGCAGTTTGTGCCATCAGGTACCTACCAAAACCTTTCTTGCAACAGAGCATCTCTTGGAATGCTGTTAGCAAAAGGTGCAATATCTGTAGTGGATACGCTATACATCAATGGCAATACCACTTTAGACTTAGATACCAATCAACTTTCTGGCGCTATCAATTATACCGCAGGATTTGGTTTGTTGAAAACAGCAAACACTGCTGCAACCCCAATCCCAGCCAACAAGATTTGGAGTATGGGCGTGGCTTATTATAGCGCAACAGGCACACAAACAATCGTAAACGGTAGCTACAGCAACCTCGATCTTTCTGGTGGTAGCACTGGCGGAAGATTATTGCCTTCTAGTGGCACATGCAGCATTTCAGGAAATCTAGTACCTAATACAGGAACTGGAGCCTTGGTTTCGACCAATAACACAATTACTTTCAATGGTGCAGCAGTGATTACAGCACCCATTTCCCTGAATAATATTGCAATTGCATCCAGTGCCAGCCTCACAGCCCCAGGTGGAATTTTGAACATTGCTGGAAATTTTACCAACGCTGGTTCATTCAATCCCAATAGCGGAACTGTTATTTTCAATGGGGGCAGCCAATCAATTACTGGAAACAATACGTTCTATCACTTCACCAAAACAACTGCTGCTGCTTGCGCACTCACTTTCCAATCTGGCACCACACAAACCATCAACGGTACATTGACTTTAAGTGGGGCTTACGGAAACCTGATTTCTGTGAACGCCTCAGTAAATGGCACACAAGCAAGCATCAATCCCAATGGTGCTAGAGTGGTTAGTTATGTTGCGGTAAAGGATAATAACAATGTAAATGCAACAGCTATTAATCCAGTAAATAGTTATAGCAATGGCAACTTAACCAACTGGAATTTTGGCCCCGCCACCTTCACGTGGACAGGCGCAACTGACAATAAATGGAACACCGTCAGTAACTGGTCTCCTGCCATTCTTCCTGGGGTTTCTGATACGATCTTGGTAAAAAAGACTGGCTCTAACAACTTGTCTTTGGAAACTTCAATAACCGTTGGTGCAATGATCATTGATACATTCAGTAGCGTGTCGCTCAATGCTCAAACCTTGACTACAAAAGGCAATTTGGTAATAAACGGCACCCTGAATGGCAACACTGGCAATATCATCATTGCAGGAAATGCTACAGTTTCTGGTGTGGGCAATACCAACTTCAACAATCTTATTATCAATAGTGGCTTTGGTTTAACCACTACCACAGCCATCAATGTAAGTGGCAATTGGGTGAACAATGGAAGTTTTGTACAAAGCAGTGGTGTAGTCAATTTCAATGGAACAACTGCTCAATCCATTACCAAAACAGGTGGAGAAACATTTGGAAGCTTAATGATTTCGAACACTACAGCCAATGTAACTGCAACTGTTCCATTGACCATTGCAAACAGTAGTACACTCACCATCAACAATGGAGCAGTATTGGATTTAGGTTCAAATGCCCTTGCCACGGGAGCAACATTCACCACTGCGGGTACTGGCACATTGAATACGCAAAACACAACCACAACCGCAATGCCTACTGGTAAAGCATGGGCATTCACCATCAATTATAACAATGCTACTGGCACACAAACCCTTGCTTCAGGAACATATACTTCGGGCTTAAAAGCTGGAAATACATCAGGGATAGATACTTTAAACGGTGCAACTACCATCAATGGAACATTCACAGTAAATACGGGTGCAACAGTAGATTTGCGAGGTTATTCACTCACAGCAGGAACTGGATTTGCCAATGCAGGTTTAGGAACTATCAAAACCCAAGGCACATTCCCAACAAATAAAACATGGACAGGCACTGTCATATTCAACAGTACCACAGGATTTTATACCATCCAGCCAGGCAATTATAATAACCTCGATATAGACGGCGGAACGGGCGTAGCTAGAAATATGGATATAGGCTCTGGGGCTGGAACAGGCACATTCAATATTTCAGGTACACTCACATGGAGCGGCAGTGGTAATATTGCCTTCAATAAAACGACCATCAATTATGCGGGCAACAACCAAACAGTAATCAGTGGATTGACCTACTACAATGTTGGCTTCACTGGAACGGATAATACCAAACCACCCGTGGTTACTACTTTGAATATTGGTGGAGCATTCAATCCTGGCATCATGACTGGATTAACGTCTGGCACTATTTCGTTTGTTACCCCAAATGGTGGGGGTGTTTCTCAACCAGGGCAAACCATATCAGCATTCAATTACTACAACCTCACCATTTCTGGTTCTAGAACCGTAAATGTAGCTTTTGCCTCGAGTGGAACAGTAGGAATAGCTGGTACGTTCAATCCTTCAGCCACCTTCACAGGCAGTGGATATATCACCACAGGCAGTACTATCAATTTCAATGGAACTGCGGCACAGTCTATCCCTAAATTGGTTTCCAACGCTACCTATAATTATGGTTCCCTACAAATTACCAATGCGGCAGGAGTTTCTTTCGGAGCTTCATTAGTGGTAAACAAAGACATCATACTAACCAATGGGATACTCAATCTTAATAGCAAAACAGATACAGTAGCAGGAAATATAACAGTCGTTTCAGGCAATATTAATGCTAAAACGGGTGCATTATTCCTAAATGGTAGCATTGCACAGTCAATTGGAAATTCGGCTTTTGTAACAGATTCTATCGCAACGCTTGCTATCAACAATTCAAATGGGGTAAGCTTTGCTGGTTCAGTAAATATTATATCATCCCTCAACTTGGTGAATGGAATAGTAACTGTTGGAGGCAATGGTTTAACTATTAAAAGTGGGGCATCCTTTACAGGGGCATCTTCTTCGGCATACATCAATGGTAGGTTAACCCTACCAATAAATAGTGCTGCTGCTACTACCTTCCAAATTGGAAGTGGAGGCAATTATCGTCCAGTGGTGTTTGCTTATACTACCACACCCGGCAGTCAATATGTGGGCATACAACAGTATGAAAGTCAATTCCCTTCCGTTCCTACTGGATCAAGCGTAGGGCATTTTGGAAACAGGTATTGGAATATTAGTCAATCTACTAGTGGATTATCTTACAATGTTACTCTAAATGGTGGCGGTGTATCCACAACTGGAACAGTCTTAATGTTAAGAAGAGAAGGTTCAAGTGCAGGTACTTCAAATTCAGTTACCACTAGTTTGCCTACATATACCAATGCAAGCAGTTTTAGCACATCCAATTTATCCAATGACGTAGCATTAGGTGAAACTGGCATACCGCTTACTATAACTGGAGCTGTATCTAACAATAAAGTGTATGATGGTACTAATAATGCTATAGTAAGTGGCGGTTCATTGGTTGGTATTTCTGCTGGGGATGTGGTTGTTCTTAATCAAAGTGGAACATTTGCTACTAGAAATATAGGAACCGGTATTGTTGTAACGCCAACTTGCACCATTAGCGGTGTAAATGCGGCTGCTTATACATTAACACAACCTAGTTTGTCTGCAAAGAATATCACTATTCGACCAATTACTGTAACGGCAGTTGCAGATAGCAAAACCTACGATGGCACCATTGCTTCTACTGGTGTACCTAGTTACAGTTTGCAAACAGGCGATGCCACAACCACTGCGCCTATTCAATCATTTGATAACAGAAATGCAGGCACTGCCAAAACACTCACGCCATCTGGATTAGTTATTAATGATGGGAACGGGGGCAATAATTATTCTATAGCTTATGCTGCTACCACATTAGGCACTATCAATGCACAACCGCTTACCATTACAGCGAATGTTTCTAATAAAGGGTATGATGGTAATAGCACTTCATCCGTAATCCCAAGTATTACTGCTGGTAGCTTGATAAGCGGTGATGTGGCTAATTTCAGCGAAGCTTATTTGGATAAAAATGTTTCAACCAGTAAAACAGTTGTTTCTTCGGGTTATGTAAATGATGGAAATGGAGGTAATAATTATGCTTACACTTTTATAAACAATACTGCTAGCAGCATTTCAGGCCGCTCTTTGACAGCAACAGCCACTGCTGCAAACAAAATCTATGATGCAACTTCCAATGCATCCGTTACAATTGGCGACAACCGATTAATAGGTGATGTCCTAACGGTAAATTATACAAATGCAACCTTTAGCGATAAGAATGTAGCCAATGGGAAAACGGTTTCCGTCAATGGTATCAGTTTGTCTGGTGCAGATGCTGGGAATTATACCCTCACCTCCACAAGTGCAACCGCCTCTGCCAACATCATGGCTTTTGGGCTAGCCATTAGCCCATCTGCTGCCAATAAAACCTATGATGGTAATGCTAGTGCAACGGCATCTTTTTCTGATAATAAGCTTGCTGGGGATGATGTTGCTGAAACATACAGCACAGCCAATTTTGCAGATAGAAATGTAGGTACAGCAAAAACTGTAACTATCAATGGAATTGCATTGACGGGTGCTGATGCAGGTAATTATTCGTTGGCTTCCACTTCCTCCACAACCAATGCCGATATAGCCCAAAGAAGCTTAACAGTAACTCCCTTTGCTAGCAATAAATCGTATGATGGCAACACAAACGCATCTGTATCGTTCAGCGACAACAGAATAGTCGGAGACATTTTTACAATTGGGTTTACCAGTTCCTCATTCTCTGATAAAAACATTGGCATCGGAAAGACAGTAACAGTGAATGGCATTAGCCTCTCTGGCGCAGATGCGCTGAACTATAGCCTCGCTTCCAATAATGCAACTACTTTGGCCAATATCTCAAGTATCAATTTGACCGTTACTACCACTGCCAACAACAAAACCTATGATGGCAACACAACCGCAACAGTAAGTTTAGGGGATAGCAGAATTTCTGGCGACAACTTGACTATCGGCTATACAACATCGACATTCTCAGACAAAAATGTTGGAAATGGAAAGACGGTATCTGTAAGCGGAATCAATGTATCAGGCACTGATGCAGGGAATTATACTTTAGGTAATACAACAGCAACTTCCTCTGCGAATATCACGTCTGCAACCTTGACCATCACTGCCAATGCCCAAAACAAAAACTATCAAGGCTATTTGGTATTAGGAAATACAGCCTTTACAACAACTGGTTTAGTCTCTCCTGATGTAGTGACTTCAGTAACACTTACCAACAGTAATACTGGCACTGGATTATCTCCAACCACTGATGCTTTAGGAACTTATAATATCATTCCTAGTGCTGCTAATGGTTCTGGTTTGAGCAATTATACTTTGGTCTATGTGAACGGAACATTAACCGTAAAGAAAACAACCATGTATGTTTGGACTGGCGCAACCAACACTTCTTGGACTACTACCACCAACTGGACTCCTAATGGTTCACCAACAGCTATTGACAGTGTATCCATAGCAAAAACAGGAAGTAATAACTTGTCAATGGATATATCGCCAACTGTTGCTTATCTATCCATTAGTTCGGGAAATACGGTTTCACTAAATAGCCAATCCCTAACAGTATCTGGCAATTGGGTAAACAATGGTACTTATAATGGAGGAACAGGTACTAATGTGTTTGCGTGGACTACTAATACATCAGGTTCTGGCACTAACAATTTCAACAATGTTACTATCAATGTTGGTTCTAGCTTAACTGCTTCTGCTGCTTCCACCTTAAATGTTTCGGGCAATTGGGTGAATAATGACACATTCATTCCTTCAACAGGAACTGTTGTATTCAATGGTGCTTCTACCCAAATTGGTTCTGGTCCTTTCAACAACTTAACCATTTCGGCTGGAACAGTTACTTCGCAAGCCAACCTTGCCGTAAATGCTATACTCAATATTGCCAGCGGTGCTACAATCAATATGGGAAGCAACCAATTGACAGGTATAAGCAGCACAACTGGAACAGGGACATTACAGACACAATATGTTGGGGCATTGCCTGTGCCATCTAGTAAAACTTGGAGTTTCAATTTTGCATACAACAATGCGGCTGGTGGACAGTCTGTTATGGCAGGAACTTATTCCAATGGGTTGACAGTGGGCAATAGCAGCGGTACGGATACTGCTACGGGAGGGCTCACCATCAATGGAAACTTTGTTACAACAGCTGGAGGCACTTTCGACATGAAGAACAACAACATCAGTACCACTGGCAGTTTCAACGCTGCCAATACCAATGGTACGCTGCGCATTGGAGCTCAAGGTGGTGCTGTTTATCAATTTCCAATCAATCAAACTTGGGGTGGAAGTGTGATTTATTACAATGGTACAAACAACCGTATCGTGCCTGGCACATATAACAATATCGATTTTGACAATGGGGTATCTCAGGCCGTCAATTTTGATAATGGCAACAATCCGTCTGCCGTATTCAATTTTGGGGGAACTATTTCTACTGTCAGTACACAGTTCACTGTTCGTACTACTACTGTCAACCTTACTGGAACCAACCAAGCCTTGACTAATAGTATGTCCTTTTACAATCTTAACCTTACCGGAACTAGTACTACATTCCCAACTGGAAGTGTAAATATTCAAGGTGCATTTAACCCCGGAAGCATCACAGGTGCCACACAAGGAAGCATCAATTTTAATGGAACTGGTGCGCAAACAGTGCCTGCTTTCAATTATAATACTTTGGTTATTTCAGGCGCAAGAACTACTAATAATGTCTCGCTAGCCAATGCAGGAACTATTGGGATAGCCAATGTCTTCACCTATACCCCTTCTTTCACTACGGGAGCATTAATAAACACTGGCAGCACCATCAATTTCAATGGTACGGGTGCACAAACCATTGCTGCGTTCAACTATTATCACCTCACAATTTCGGGTACACATACCACCAATAACATCACTTTGGCGGGAAGTGCAACCATTGGAGTGGCAGGTAATTTCACATACAATCCAACTTTTACCACTGGTTCGCTCAACAATACCAACAATACCATACTCTTCAATGGTACTTCCAATCAAACAGCAACCTCCACCAATGGTATCAGCCTCTATAAATTAACCCTCAACAATACCACTTCTGGCGGTGGTACCCTATCGCTCAGCGGTGCTATGACGATTGTTAACACGTTGACACTTACGGCTGGCAAATTAGATGTAGGCAGTAGCAATCTTACCCTCAACAGTGGTGTTACGGTAACTACACCCTCAGCATCTAGTTATATTGTAACCAGTGGGACAGGAGGCCTAATAAGAAAAGCAGTAACGACAGCAACATTATTCCCTGTAGGCACTTCAAGCAGTTATGCGCCGCTTACGGTCACCAACAACACAGCTAGCGATATGACTATTGGTGTGAGTCCATCCATTACCTATGCCGTTTTAGATACCTCACATATTGTGAAATTGCAATGGTCAATAGCTTCTTCGGTAGCCACTACATCCACCACATTGCTCCACCAGTTTAATACCGCCAACATGGCTTCGGCCTTTGCAGTAGGCAGTGCTTGCGAGCAGGGTTGGTTCAATTTGGGGTACACTGTTTCATCTGTAGGCACACCTGCAGGCAGTGGACCTTACACCCTAAGCAAAACAGGGTTAGCACTTGCCGCAGCCACTACCTACTATTCAGTATTGGGCAATGTAAATTCCATCTACATGCCCATTACCTATCGTAGCAACAAAGCGGGCAATGGCTTATTGATATACCCTCTTGAGACCAATTTTGGCACAAGATAAGTTTGCCCACACCCCCAACAACCATTAAAAACCCCATAAAGCTCCATCAAGTTGGTTTGTACCAATTAGATGGAGTTTTTTTCTATAAATACTACATTTAACCCAGATTTTGCAGTTGACTTCGTTATGAAAGGCTCAAATACAATAAAGACAAGCATTTGAGCCGATTTTTTGGCTGAAAACATAGATGAACCATGATAAAGCCAAAAATTCAAGCAAATGCTTGTGTTTGAAGTAGTTAGGGCTTGCAATAGATTTCAACTGCAAAATCTGGGTTTAAAAATAAAAACAGAGCAACATCGGGCCTACCAGTAGGCCGTTTTGCTTTATAGTGCTTAACTCTAATAGTAAAGCATGGTAAAGCACTTGACATTCAAACCCATTTCTTTTAACCGTGTTTAACGCTAAGCGTTAAATACAGTAAAGCAATTTTGTTTCGTCTCACACCACTATATATAAGCCTAGAATACTCGTTTGACGTGGCCTCTAGGCTTTTTTAATGCCCAAGAATTAATGCTAGTAGGCCGCTGGGTAGGCCCGGAAGTTTTTTAAACAAGATGCCAAATGCTAACATTTTGACTTGCTGAATAATTCAATACCCCCCTACAATCCCTTTTGAGCAGGGGAAAATGAAGACTTAAGCGAATATTTCAACTAGGCTATTTTTGATTTTTGGTGGTTTATTTTTTTTTGCTAATTTCCTTTTCTGCCTATAACTCATTGATATTCAATTGTTTATATTTTTTAAGCCTCTTTTTTTATTATAATTTAAGTGAATTTTATAATACCTTATTGATAATAGAATGATAGTTTTATGATAGTAAAATGATAGTTTATTGATAAGAAACTGATAAGATTTTAATAGTGAATTATCATTTTATAAGCCAACCAACAACTAATACAAGGGCTACAGCTAAGGTGGTTAGTTCCTGTTTTAATACAAAGTTGGGATGGATTGGTATAAAGCCCAGCATAACAATCCTATATGGGGCATATTTCCCCCATGAGTATCCCAAATTTCACCCATAGTGTGGGCATTTTAGGCTGCTCATGGGGTCATATTTCCCCCATATAGAATTGTACTTTTGTATAGATTCCAAATTAACCCGAACTTTGTGGTATATGGCTCGAGCAATTAAGATTTTTTATAATCGAAAATGTTTTACACAAATGTTTTACACGTTCAAAAGAAAAGGGTTCTGGCAATTGCCAAAACCCTTGTTATTATTGCCATACAATTATTTTTAATTATATGATTTCCGTGGTCGCGCCAAGAATCGAACTTGGATCTAGTGTTTAGGAAACACCTATTCTATCCGTTGAACTACGCAACCATTACATTTCAGGCGGCAAAAGTAATAGTTATGCTGCTAAAATACTCGTTATTCAATAAAAAAATTTTCTGTGCCAAGCAGGTATATCCTGCTGCAAGTGTTAACCTTCTTATATTTGGCGTTCAATTGGTGAATTTATGAAGTTTTACAATCTATTAATCAAATATCGGTTTTGGTTAAGTTTACTGGCTATTGGTATTGCTGTTTTAATGAATGTTACAGGCTCTGCTGGTTTTTGGCCTACTTTCCCTTTGTACTTTGTGGGTGTTATTGGCTTGGCCAGCAACTTTTTTATTGGCCCTTTGCGCTTGATACAAGCGCCTATGGAAGCAGGAAATGTGGAAGAGGTAGAAAAAATATTGGCTTCTGTTTGGTTCCCAAATTTGTTGTACTCACCCGTCCGTAGCACTTTTTATACTATCAAAGGCAATTTGGCCATGATGAGGCAAGACTTTGATGGCGCCGAGAAATACCTGAAACAAAGTTCTGCCATTGGCAGCCCCATGCCAATGGCAGAAGGCGCCAACAAGTTGCAACTAGGCATGATGGCCATGCAAAAAGGGGATATGAAGCAAGGGGAAAGCTATATAAGGGCTGCACTGCGCCTTGGCCTTGCAGATAAAGAAAGCGAAGCCGTGGCACTAATAAGCATGTGCCAGATATTCATGAACAAGCGGCAGTTTAAAGCTGCTAAAGACTTTTTCCGCAAGGCAAAAGATTGCAAGCCCAAAACAAAGCAAGTGGTTGACCAAATAAAGGAAATAGAAAAGTATATTTCTAGAGTGCCAGGCTAGAAGTTGTTTTAAGTTTTGTATTTTAGGATTTAAGTTATTTGATGTTTGTACCTTATGTTTATGCCACTGTTTCTGAACCATATTATTAAAGGGATGTACTTTAGTTATGTGACCCAGAAACAGTGGCATTTTATTTTATAGTTGCCTAATTGTTGCCTTTCTTACATTCCTTTTACTGTAACAACACCGCCTAGCCCCGCTTTCTTCCCTGCCACTGCTTCTATCAACACAGTAATTGTCCTATTGCCCTGGCCGGCGGGCAAATCTATAGTCATGTCTTTACTCGCAGCATCTGTTTTGGTGGCCACCAATTTTTTGTCTAGCCATATTTCGGCTTTGCCAGCTACAGATTGTAATGTTACTTTACCCCCCTTGTTGCTTTGCTCGCTGAAAGGCTTGAAAGTAGTACGGTAAAGGGCAAAACTATTGTCGAAAGGTTGCAGGCTGCCCGGTTTTATGGGCGCCCATGTGTTCATGTCGTAGCTTGCAACTTCTTGGTTGGGGTCGGGCTTTGTGGCCGTGAAAGGCGATATTTTCCATTTGTCCAATACCAATACGGGCATCGAAACCTCAACCGCAAGTATTTGAATAGTATCTTTTACTGTTATAGCAATGCTTGCCGATCTTATACCAGCAGACTTAGCTGTTAATATCAATTGCCCTGTGCTGCCAGCATTGCTTTGTAGTATCACTTGTGCTAGGCCGTTGTACAAGCTTTGTTTGTTCCCTTTCTCTGGCTCATGGTTGTTGTTATTGCCATTGCCCATGCCAATAATCCTACCGGGCCCGCTAATTTCAAATTCAACAGGTAGGTTGGCGGTTTCTACAGGCCTGCCTTTGGCGTCTAGTACCCTTACTGTTACTGGCAACGCATCCAAGCCATCATTTACCAATTTCGTAGCATAAGGTATCAATTGAATGCTTGCTGGCTCACCAGTGGTTTCTACTACAAAATGCGATACTTGTTTGCCAGCCTCGTAGCCATAAGCCTCTAGCTTGCCGGGTTGGTATGGCACTTTAAACGTGTTCATTTCATATTTGTCAACTGTTTGCTCTCCTATCAGCTTTCCATTCAGCAAAAGTTTTATGGTTTCTGCATTGCTCATGGCCATTACCCTTATGGTTTTGCCTATGCTGTCTTTTGGCCAGTTCCAGTGTGGTACTAGTTGCAATATGGGCTGTGTAGCAGGCACCCATTGTGCTTGGTGCATATAAAAAGCAGTTTTCGGGAAACCGCATACGTCCATGCAGCCAAAGCTAGAACTAGCAGAAGGCCATTCAAAAGGCTGTGGCTCGCCACGGTAGTCAAACCCAGTCCATACAAAGCACCCTGCCACATAAGGTTTCTCTGCTATTGCCTTCCACGATGCCCTGTGCGTGTTGCCCCAGCCGGGCTTGTTATCATCATAAGCGGCTAAAAAATGGTTCTTTTTATCATTTACATACTCCCCACGGTTCATTAGGCCAGAAACATCCTCCGAGCTGGTGATGGCTTTTTCCGGGTGTTCTTTATGGAAGCGTTCATAGCCATTCTGCTGGTAATTGAAGCCTACCACGTCCACTGCATGCGATACATTGATTGGGGTAAACAAGCCGCCACTGGCTGCGGCCGTTATGGGGCGAGTTTTGTCTAGTGTTTTTACCACGGCACTCATACGGCGTACCATTTCGTAGCCATTTTCTGTGCCTTGCATCGGCTCCTCGTTAAAAACGCTCCAGAGTATAATGCTGGGGTGGTTCCTATCCCGGCGCACCATCCATTCCAACTGGCGTTGGTATTCGGGTGAGGCATTAAAGTTCCTGTTCTCGTCCATAACCATTATGCCGTTCCTGTCGCAAGCATCTAAAAACTCGTTTGAAGGCGGGTTGTGCGAGCAACGGTTGGCATTTACGCCCATTTCTTTCAGTTTTTTCAAACGGAAATCCCACAAGGCATCTGGCACAGCAACGCCTACGCCAGCATGGTCCTGATGGTTGCAAGTGCCTTTTATTTTTACATACTTATCGTTTAGGAAAAAGCCAGAATCAGACGTGAATTTTATGGTTCTGAAGCCACAAGTTGTAAATAGGGTATCCGTTGGTTTACCTTCCGCTGTTACTATTGTCCTTACCTTATAAAGGGCAGGGTTTTCCAAATCCCACAATAGCGGGTTGCTTACAGGCAGGTTTAAGGTAGCAATGGTTTTGCCAAGCGGGTCAACGCTGCCGCTAGTTGTGCCAGTGGCCATTACTTTGCCTGTATTGTCCAAAAGTGTTGATGTAACACTAATGCCTGCAGCTTGTTTGCCGCTATTTTCAATTGTTGCTTCTACAGGAATATTCCAATTGCCCTGCTCGCTTTTAATTGGCTGCGCAAATACACCGTTGGTCATGATATGCACAGGCGATTGCTTTACCAGCCATGTATGCCGATACATGCCTGCCCCTTCGTACCACCATCCTTCTTGTGTTACAGCATCTACACGAATGGCAATGTTGTTTAAGTCATCGCCATATTTTGCCATTGCTGTGATGTCAATATAAAAAGAAGTATAGCCACAAAAATTACGGTGCAGTATGGTGCCGTTCACCCAAACTGTGCAATTGGTGGCAATGCCATCAAACTGGAGTTCCAAGTATTTGCCCTTGTCTTTCGGGTCTAACTTAAAGTTGCGGCGGTACCAGCCAAAGCCCCTTCTGCGATAGCCCTGGGTTGCATTTTCTGTAGAGTCATACGGCGATTCCACAGCCCAGTCGTGTGGCAGGTTTAGCAAACGCCAGTCGGTATCGTCAAATTCCGGGGCGGCCGCTCCCCATGCTTTGCCAGCTTTTGCATTGGGGTAGCTCATTCCTTGCCCTTTAATAACGGGGAAAGGTATATCGCCTAGGTAAAAACGCCAGCCATTGTCCAGAGACAAGCGTTCGTGTGCCGCATAAACAGGGGCAGCAGGTTTTTGGGCAGTAGCTCCCAGGCAACATAAAAAGAGAAAGAAAAAAAAAAGGATAGGAATTTTCATCGCGGCAAGTTTAATTATTTGAATTGCAAGTATCCGAAGAAAAGTTTAAATTTCCTTAAAAAGTGTTGAAATGACATTAATTATTGCTCGACAAAAAAATGCGAGTGTCAAGGCACAAAAGAGGCAAGGAATTGGGGTGCTTACAAATCAGGAAAATCGGCTTTCATGTCCAGGATTACTTGTTGAAGCGCAGCGTTTATCTGTTCTATGTGCCCAGCAATAACTGATAGGCTTAGTTTGTCCTTGCTGCCTTTTGCTTCCAGTGCCAATATGGTGGGCTTTAGGGTATCTACCCCTAAGCTATCGATAGTGGGCTTCATTTTGTGCACTACAAAAGCAACCTTGTCCCAATCTTTCTCCGCCCAGGCTTGGTTTAAGGCTTCAAGGTCTGGCGGTATAGATTCTATAAAAAGCCCTAGCAGGGTTTTGATAAACGCTGGGTCATTATCTCCCATCAGTTCTACCATGGATAAGTTGTACAGCATATTGTAGGGGGTATTGGATAAATTGGGACGAAAATTATTAAGAAATAGTTGCAAAATTAATAAAATTGCAATTAAGCCACAAAAACACAGAGAAGCAGGCTAATGCTCTTTTTTAACTGCTGATGGCTGGGAAACTAATATTGCGTCAAAAAACCTCGATAAGGGTTGAATAATGGTAGCCACGGGTGCAACCCGTGGTAAATAATAACAGTTGGGGCTAAGCATGGAAGGTTTGAACTTCTTGCAACATTTCTTTGTGCTTCTTTGCGAAAAACTTTGTGTTCTTTGTGGTTAAACCTTCGCTTAAAACTGTATGAAGTCTTTAAAGCCCATTCTGAACAGCCTACTTAGAAGGTTTGCAAAACAGTCTAGGTTTGGGTAGCCATTGTAAGTTTCGCTACGATATTTCATTTTCACATTCATATCTGCCCAATTCCCCTTATTTTGCACGTTCATAAATAGAACACATGGAATATAGTAAGTTAATGTCAATCACTGGTATGCCGGGCTTGTTTGAATTGGTGGGCAACAGGACAGATGGGGCAATAGTTAAAAATTTGGAAGACAGCAGTATAAAGTTTGTGTCTTCCCGTGTCAATACTTTTTCGCACTTGGAAACAATAGAAGTGTTCACTATACGTGAAAACGTAAACCTAGTGGAAATTTTCATTGCAATGGAAAAAAGTGAGGAGCCCATACCTTCGGAAAAAGACCCCAAGGCAGTAAAAGCCTATTTCACCATCGTTTACCCCGAAATGGATTTTGACAGGGTGTACCCAAGCGACATGAAGAAAATGGTAAAATGGTTCAATGTGTTGAAAAAGAACGAAGTGCCATTGAAATTGAGCGAAGCACCTGCTGGGGAAGAAGGGGATGATGAAGAAGCGGAAGGATAATTTTTTTATTAATTCCGGTATGTTGCGAGCAAAAAACTCCTATACAACCAAATCATTGCAAATTGTGCTGTAAAGCCCTGAAGGGGTGTTATATACTAGCGATGGGTATAGCCCAACGCATAAAAGTTTATAGCTAAACACCAGTTGCTTTAGAGATACTTTTAGCTACCCAACATCGTTATTATTCAAGCTAGCAATATGTTACTTTTCTTTTCATTATATAGGGTGCATTTCAAAGTTTTCGTTCAACAAGTATCCTATATGGGGGCATTTTTGGATGCTCATGGGGGCATTTTTCCCCCATATAGGATTTTTATTTTGTGCTATATACCTATCCATGCGAATTTTACAATAAACCCAGAGTTACTACTCACTACATAGGCACATAGGTAAGAAAAAAGAAAGAAAACATAATGCTTTGCTTACTTTTTAGCTTCTATAGTCATATAATGAAATTTAAAATAGGTTAAAAACTATGTTTTCTTTCTTTTACTCACTCAAATCTAGGTGTACTACGTGTCTATGTGGTGAAAAAATACCTGAGTAGTAACAACTAAGGGCACCTTGGGCTTGCTTCCTACATCGAATATTAGTTGGCTTAGGAAAATGATAATTCACCATCAAAATCTTATCAGTTTCTTATCAGTAAATTATCACTTTATTATTATAAAACTATCATTCTATTATCAATAAATTATCATAAAATTCACTTAAATTATAATAAAAAATCAGGCTTAAAAAAAGAAAAATAGCTGAATAACAACGAGTTACGGGCAATAAAGTAAAATAGTAAAAAAAATAAATCACGAAAAAGAAGAGAAAAATCCATTCCAAATCTTCGCTTATTTCTTCACATTCCCTCCTTTGTTCTTGCGCCCTCCCCCTTTCGAGCTACTGTGCGTATACAATTCCCCTTCTGAGGGATGGCCATAGGCCGGTATTTAGGGTGCGGATATTACGATCAATTATGTATGTTGCTAACAAATATAAAAGGGCAATAAAAGCTAAGATTTGAAATGCACCTAGGCCATCGCCTAACTATTTGGTAAATGGTAATTAAAAAGTGTTAAATTTATCAACTCATTGCTTTGTCATGGCAAATAGGGCTGCATATAACCACTTTATAAAAAAACAAGCTTGCTTGTTTAGGTGCTTGTTTTGGTGTTCGGTGTATGCTACCGGGCAGGAACAGTTTGTGCCACAACCAGCCAAATTGCTAACACGGTTCTTTTTTACACAGCTTACAGGCGGCATCATCCTTGTAAATGCCAGGCTTGACGACAAGAAAGATTCACTCACTTTTGTTTTTGATACGGGCTGCGGCGGCATATCAATTGATTCTACTACGGCAGCGTTGCTTCAATTAAAACAACAGCCAACCAGCAAGCTGATAAGGGGCATTGCTGGCGTAAAAGAAGTGTCTTTTGCCAACAACCATTGCCTGCACCTGCCCGGGCTAGATGTAGATACCCTCAACTTCCACATCAACAACTACGAACTGCTTACCAGCGTATATGGGATAAAAATTGATGGCATTATTGGCTACAGCTTCCTGAAACGCTATATTGTAAAGATAGACTATGACCTGCAAATGATAGAAGTATATAGCCCTGGCGTTTTCAAATATCCGCGCGGAGGGTACTTGCTGAACCCTGATTTCTCGCAACTGGCCATGCAGCAACTTTCTATAGCAGACAATAGGCAGGTAGTAAGTCATTTTATTTTTGACACAGGTGCGGGGTTGTGCATGCTTTTATCGCAGGATTTTGTAACGGATAGCTTGCTGCTAAAGAAAAAAAGGAAACGCTACCCCACCGAGGCAGAAGGTCTTGGTGGCAAGAAGCCAATGGATTTGTCTGTTGTAAAGCAAGTACACTTGGGGCCATATAGGTTTAAGAACGTGCCTGTATATATTTTTACAGACGATTTCAATGTTACTGCATACCCAATATTGGGGGGTGTGATAGGCAATGACCTTTTAAGGCGCTTCAATGTTGTTTTAAATTACCAAGAGGCAAGCATTTACATAAAGCCAAATAAGCATTATCTCGATTCTTTCGATTATGCCTACACGGGGTTAGGTATTTATGAGATAGGCAATGCGGTTACGGTTGTTGATATTATGCCAGGTTCCCCAGCCGAAAAAGCAGGGTTTATAACGGGGGATATTATTTTAGGGGTAGATAAAGTACTGTTTAAAAATATACAATTGGTAAAGCTGGCATTTCAAAATGCAAGTGCAGCAGTTAATGTAATTGTTTCTCGGGATAATGATTTAATAGTATTGAAGCTAAAAATAAAAAACATATTAGACAGGAGATAAACTAAGTAGCCAGTTAACATTGTACTATGGTGCAAAATCCAGGTTCAAGATATGATTGCTTTTGAACACGATTTTTTATGCTTCTATCCAATCACCTTTCTCAATACAGTAACCACTACCGCTCTATCAGTTGCTAAAGGAGCGTACAAAGCCTGATTGCAATAAACGATAACATTAGTCAAGTCAGTTTTATAGGTTTCATATTGCCCATCTTGCAATAAAATGGATGCGAGTACTTTTCCTTCCTTAAAAAACCCTTTTTCGTTTTCTATCAATAGCAAAGCAGACAAGTGGCTTGCATAATCAATTGTTATTAATGGCTTGATGCCTGTTTCTTTTGCTGCCAATACTTTTTCTTCAACATTTCTTTTCTTTTTAGGGGCAAAAAAATAAAATAAGCCAAGCCCTGCCGCCAAGGCAATGGCAGGCACAATCCAAATGTATTTGGTATTGGTAATGTCGCCAGAAAGTTTTGAAGTGTCAATTATTGGGGCAGCTGGGTTAACGGTTATATGGATACTGTCAGTTTGTACAGTGCTGTATTTTTTTGTTGCAGCATCAAAATAGCAAAATTGTATGGGGGGAATCACCGCATCCCCGGTTTGCTTGCAGCTAAATGGGATAATGAATTTTTTTTCTCCCAACACAGGGAAGGACAATTTATCTAATTTTTCAGTAGCCTGTGATTCATAAGCCTGTATATTTAATGGCCAGTTGATGGTGGGGCAAACCAAGTTCATAAAATTGCCTTTGCCAGTAATGGTTAGTTCCAGTGCGTTGTTGTCATTGGCGGAATCTATCGGCTTTTTTACTTTTACGTTCATAAAAAAATTGCCTACTACGCCTGTAAACAAATGCTGCTGCGTATCAGTAGGCAATGGGTTTACTTGTACGGATAGTGGCTCGTTTACAAGCTTTATTTTTTTGGTAATTATTCTATAGCTTACTCCATCTTTTTCATAAAACAATAAGTCATTGTCCACAGTGGCTACCCCTAACTGCAATAGCCCATCCTGTAAAGGGAATAGTTGCACTTTTCTTATGATGTACGACTTATAAGCAATGCCATTAAGGTATTCTTCCCTTTCCGATGGCTCGTTGGTTGTCATTTCTACTACGCTGCAACTAGTAAAAGTGGGTGGGTCAACCACTTTGGATTGGGAGTTTAGTCTAGTAAAAAGCTTGTAGGTAACCAATAGTGGCTCACCTACAAAGCAAGACTTTTGGCTGGTGAACACCTTTATGAAAATACTATTTTTTATTTTTTTGCTGATGTCTTGCCCCGGATACAAAACGGAGGATTCATCAATCATGCTGCGCAGGTTCTTAGACTGCACATATACTCCGCCAGGCAATTGCACTATTTGCTGTGCAGCCAACCTGCATTGCCAGCACATAAGCCCAAGGATAATATAAAAGCAGTGTTTTGCCAGCATTGGCTACAAAGTAAGGCTTTAGGGGGAAATGGATGGGCATTCTGCAGGCTAAATAATACTTAAATTTTATGGTTACTACCCATGCGCCACCCAAGTGATTTGCCACTAAGGCACGAAAACACAAAGCAACACAAAGTTTTAAGGGAAGAAGAAAAAGAAAGAAATAATCGTTTTGCTTTTTTTCTTAGTGCCACTTCGAGCCTTTGTGCCTTTGTGGCAACTTTGATATGCCGCTATATTTACCCCCACTTGCTTTATATAATACCGCATTAAACTATGTTTGTACAAACGCACTGAATACATGATTATAGATACTATAATTGATTTTTTGGAACCCATCAACCTGTACGAACTAAGTAATGACGTAGGGTACAAAGATACCCAGCTAGGCCGCCACATAGCTGCTTACGAGGAGGAGTTCCCCGACATTAGCCAGGCAGACATGGTAATTGTAGGTTGTGGCGAAATGCGTGGCACTGGCGGCAACAATAATACCGATGCCCCCGATGCGGTGCGCAAGGCTTTTTATGCGCTTTTCCATTGGCACAAAAATGTTTCCGTGGCCGATATTGGCAATGTGAAAATGGGTGCAAGCATACAAGATACTTATGCCGCTTTGAAAGTAGTAGTGGCCGAATTGATAGCCAAGGGCAAACGGGTAATAATACTAGGCGGCAGCCACGATGTAACACTTGCACAATATGGGGCTTATGTTTCCTTGGAAAAAATAATAGAAGCCACCTGTATAGATGCCCGTATAGACCTAGACATGGACAGCGTGTTGGCAGCAGATAATTTCTTGATGGAAATGCTTACCGGTGAGCCTAATTTTATAAAGCATTACAACCATATTGGCTTCCAAAGCTATTTTGTGCATCCCCAGATGCTGGAAGTAATAGACAAGCTGCGCTTCGATTGTTTCAGGGTGGGCAAAGTGAAGGAAAACCTAGAGGAAATGGAGCCAGCCATACGCAACAGTCACCTGCTTAGTTTTGACATTGCAGCCATACAGCACGCACACGCCCCGGCTAATTTGCTTACCCCCAACGGGTTTACAGGCGAGGAAGCCTGCACCCTGATGCAGTATGCGGGCATGAACAGCCAAATGAGTTCCATTGGCATTTATGGGTACGATGCAGCCCTTGACAATCATGGGCTTACGGCTATACAAATCAGCCATTTACTGTGGTATGTGATGGACGGCATTTACAAAAGCAAGCAAGAAGCCCAGTTGGAAGATCGCTCTCATTTTTACGAGTTCACCATGGCATTTGCAGAAGTAGAAACCGTTTTTTTGCAAAGCAAAAAAACAGGCCGCTGGTGGATGCAGCTAAACAACGATGCCTTTATTGCCTGCAGCAAGCTAGATTATATCATTGCAAGCAACAACGAAATGCCCGAAAGATGGCTAAGGGCAATGGAAAGGCTTTGATTCAATTAGGAATTAGGAATGACAAAGCGAGTAAGGTCCGTAATAATTCCTAATTCATAATTCTTGGTCTTCAATTCCTAATTCTTAATTCCTAATTCCTAATTAAAATTGTCTCTCCGCAATCAGTTCCTCCAGCATATAGCCCAAACGTCTAATGCCCCGATAGGGCTGGAAATGGTGAAGGCCGAAGGCATATATATACATGATGCCGATGGGAAGGCATATTTGGACATGATAAGCGGCTTTAGCGTAGCCAACATTGGCCATAGCCACCCCAAGGTAGTGGTGGCCGTGCAGCAGCAAGCCGCACAATACATGCATCTGATAGTTTATGGCGAATACATACAGCAGCCGCAGGTAGCGTATGCAAAAATGCTTACCGAGTTGTTGCCAGCCTCGCTCAACTGCGTTTACTTTACCAACAGCGGCGCCGAGGCAACTGAAGGCGCCATGAAACTGGCAAAGCGTGTTACCAACCGCACCAAGATGATTGGTTTCAACAAAGCCTACCATGGCAGCACCCAAGGGGCATTGAGCATGATAGGGGATGAGTACTTCCGGAATGCCTACCGCCCCTTGCTGCCTGGCATTACCCATGTTGACTACAATAGCCAAGCAGCCATAAATGCAATTGATAGCACAACCGCATGTGTAATAATGGAAACCGTGCAGGCAGAATCGGGCATTGTGCAGCCCGACCCAAATTGGATAAAAGCCATCCGTCAACAATGCGATAAGCATTGCGTGCTACTGATATTAGACGAAATACAAGCAGGCTTTGGCCGCACGGGTAGTCTTTGGGCTTTTGAGCAATACGGCATTGTGCCAGACATTTTATTGCTTGGCAAAGCCCTTGGTGGCGGAATGCCTCTTGGTGCTTTTATTGCAGATAGAAAGCTAATGGCTACCTTAACCGAAAACCCTGTGCTAGGGCATATTACCACTTTTGGTGGCCACCCAGTTAGCTGTGCTGCTGGCAAAGCTGGCTTGGAAGTATTGCTTGAGGACAACTATATTGCCGAAGTGGCCGCTAAAGAGCAAATATTGCTGCAATACATACAGCACCCCGCCATTGTGGCTCGCCGTGCTAGCGGTTTGTGGATGGCAGTGGAGTTTGACAGTTTTGCCACTAATCACGCCATCATAAAAAAATGTATTGCCAAAGGGCTAATTACCGATTGGTTTTTGTTTAATGACCGCAGTATGCGCATCGCTCCCCCCTTAATTATTACCGAAACAGAACTAACCAATATGTGCAAGCTAATAGTACAAGCCATTGAAGAAGTGGCAAATGCGTAGGGGCTGGGCTTGCCCCCGCCCAATAAACATACAGAGGGCTTGCCCCTCCCAATATGCCATACAGCTAGAGTATATACAGATCTTTTTTTGCACTTTTTAGTTTTATCCAAAAAAGATTGCTGCAAGTAAAATTTATCATAAAACCACTTGCATTTTGTCAAGCGTTGGCTCCCCCTCGCCTTTGTTCTTACTCCCTCTCCCTTAGGAGAGGGTTGGGGTGAGG
This sequence comes from Parasediminibacterium schistidii, assembly GCF_046546515.1. Classification (NCBI taxonomy): domain Bacteria; kingdom Pseudomonadati; phylum Bacteroidota; class Chitinophagia; order Chitinophagales; family Chitinophagaceae; genus Parasediminibacterium; species Parasediminibacterium schistidii. Next base: position 94,861 of record NZ_JBKHKJ010000009.1, read on the forward strand.
TCGGGGTTGGGGGGTGAGGTTAACATGCTAGAGGGCAACGTTTGCGTTAATGAGATTTGTATACGCACAGTAGCTCTTCGGAGGCGTTAGGGCTCATGTATTGCGAGATGACTTTTCTCCTTCTCGCCTCCATTCAATTTTCTAACATCCCCCTTAATTTGCCCTTAAATAACCCTTAATTCCTGCCAAAAAATACACCCCCGCAATTATTAAAAGGAAAGGTTAAAAAAAAATTTCTTTATTGTGTAAAAAGTACACATCTTTGTGCTTCAATGTGTAGAAAATACACATTGAATATTGCGATTGCTACTTTTTAAAAAGGATATATGAAAACTCGATTATTGCCTGTTTGCCGTTTGCCAGTTATTTCCTTGGCATACAATTTACAAAAGCTTAGCTCCCCGCTCCTTATACAATGCCTACGGGCAAAATAAATCCCCCACATTTTTAAAATTTAAAACAACTTTTTTTAAGTAAACCAGTAAAACTTTAACTATGAATTGTAAACGATTGCTCGCTGTGCTGGTGATGTTGCTGCTAATAAATAGCATCACAGCCTTTGCACAGGAAAAAGTGGTTACCGGACGGGTAACCGACTCAAAAGACGGCTCGCCCTTGGCTAATGTTACCGTGCAGGTAAAAGGAGGCAAAGCCGCTACGCAAACAACCAACGACGGCAGCTTTAAAATTAAAGTTCCGGGGCCTAAATCAATACTCGTCGTTTCGTCTGTTGGGTATAATTCCCGGCTGATAGATGCAACTGGAGCTGAAATTTCAGTGAGCTTGGTGCAATCAGATGCCTCTTTAAGCGAAGTAGTGGTAATTGGCTACGGCGTGCAAAGGAAAAGGGATGTTACAGGAGCAATATCAAGGGTAAGTGGCGACAAAATTTCGTCTGTGCCTGGCCCAAGCTTTGAAGCTGCGTTGCAAGGCAAAGCACCTGGCGTGCAAGTAATACAAGGCAATGGCCTAGCAGGTTCAGGTTCTGTAATCAGGATCAGGGGTGTAGGTTCTATATCTGCTTCTAGCGATCCCTTGTATGTTATAGATGGTATCCCTTTTATTGCCGATCAGTTTTTAAGGGGCAATAGCGGTGCTATGAACCAAAATCCTTTGGCATCTATCAATCCAAACGATATTGAATCAATAGAAGTATTAAAAGATGCAGGTGCTACAGGTATTTACGGTAGCCGTGGTGCAAATGGCGTTATTTTGGTTACTACCAAGAGGGGCAAGGCTGGGAAGCCATCTTTTACTTACTCTACCAAGTTGGGTGGGGCTACTTATTCTAAGAAATTAAATTTTGTAAATGGTGCCGAGTGGCTGCAACTGCGTCAGGAAGCATGGTTTAATAGTGGCAATACGGGGAAGGCAACTTTGCCTGATGGCATTACTTATGCAAAGGCTGATAGCACTAATACCGATTGGTGGGATTTGCTGACAAGGACTGGTTTTATTGACGACCACAGCATTTCAATGACCCAAGGCAATAAAAAATTAAAAACCTTTGCCAACCTTACTTATGGCAATGAAGCGGGTTATTTAAAAAACAATAGCTATGAGCGTATATCTGCCCGGTTGAACCTGGATTATTTGGTAAGCAGCAAAGTTAAGGTTTCACTTACCAGTGGTTATAACCGTGGCGTTAACCACCGTGTAAATGCTTCTTATGCTGGGGGTATTGGTGATGCCATGAGTAGTGCGCTGCCAATTTACCCAGTTTACAATGCCGATGGTACTTATTTTACTGCTAAGACTAACCCTGTAAGAGTTTTAAATGAATCGCAAAGGCGCGAGATAAGCAACAGGTTGCTGGGTGGTTTGTCATTGGAATATCAACCAATAAACAACCTATTCTTAAAAGCAGCAGGCTCAATTGAATATGTACTTTCATCAGACGATCAGTACCAAACCAATGTATTGACGCAAAAATCTGTGGCTGATTCTGGTTATGCTTCCCGGTCGCCATATTGGGGTACCAACTGGACAACCACTTACACTGCAAACTATCTGTGGAACCCAACGAACGACCATAAGTTTAATTTCCTATTGGGCGCAGAGGCACAAGAAGAAAACCTAAAAGATTATAGTATAGGCATTAATGCATCTACCAATAAGCCTTTTTACCAGCAAATGGGGCTATACAACCATTTGGTAGATTCTGCTAAGGCAAACACACCGGGTGGCATCAACCACAGCAAAGACCAATATACTTTCAATAGTTTTTTTGCAAGGGTAAATTATATATACAAGGGCAGGTATGCGTTTCAAGCTGTGGGAAGGATAGATGGTTCTTCTAAGTTTGGTTCTAACTACAAGCATGGGTTTTTTCCTGCCCTTTCTGCTGGATGGACAATTAGTGACGAAAGCTTCATGAAGCCCATAAGGCAAATTAACTTCTTAAAATTGCGTGCTAGCTATGGTATAGTAGGCAATGCAAATTATCCAAATGGTAGCTATCAAGATGACTATCAGGGGGGGGGGATAACCTACAATGGCCATTCAACTCTATATTTAAATAGAATTGGAAATCCAAATCTGCATTGGGAAACACTACATAATGTGGACGTAGCTGTGGAGTTTGCCTTGTTTGGTAGCAGGGTAACAGGCGAAATTGCGTACTACCACAAAACCACAACCAATATTTTATTGCAGCCTGGTGTGGCTACATCTGCTGGTATTCCGGATATATGGCGAAACTTGGATAATAGTAAAATTTTAAACCAAGGTGTAGAATTTAATGCCAATGTGAAAATAATTGATAAAAAGGACTTGAAATGGGCAGTAGGTGGCAATATTGCCAAAAACCAAAACAAGGTATTGGAATATGAATTGGGACCAGATGCAGTGAAAGGTGGTACTAACGATACCCGTATTGTAAAAGGGTTGCCTGTTGGTGTAAACTTCTTGGTGCGCTATCATGGTGTTGACCCTACCGATGGTTTGCCCATTTGGCTGGATCAAAATGGCAAGCAAACCAAAACTTTTTCGTTAAACCATAGGGTATATGCAGGTAGTGTAATGCCAGATTATATCGGAGGGTTCAATACCTCATTAAACTACAAGAATTTCGATTTTTCTGTGCTGTTTAGTTATGTAATAGGTGGCAAGATTTATGAGAATTCTGGTAAATACCAATTTCTAGGTGTAACTCAGAAATTCTGGAACTTTAGGAAAGACTTCTTAGACAGGTGGACAAAACCGGGTGACGTAACGCAGTACCCTAAATTGTTGGCAAGTGCTACTGACTATCCTGGAGTGCCAAGTGAAGACCAATTTAACTCTACCATGTTTCTGCGGGATGCTTCTTATTTAAGGTTAAGGGAATTGTCAGTAGGGTACAGGATACCGAGGGGCACTTTGGGCAAATCCTTCTTGAAAGACGTAAGGTTGTTCCTCACAGGCACCAACTTACTCACTTTTACAAAGTACCCAGGTGGTGACCCTGAAATAACTAGGGATTTTGAAAATCCGCAGGACAGGAACTTGAGCCCCAATGTTACTTACCTTACTGCACCATCTCAAAAAACATTCATATTCGGCATGAATGTAAATTTCTAACCTATTAAAACAAAGTATATTATGAAGCAGTATAGCAGCAAACTCATAACGATTTGCATATTATTTTCAATATTTCTCATGGCTTGTTCTAAATTTTTGGATAGGACACCAGAAAAACAAATGACAAAAGAAGAGGCTATTAAAACAGACTCAAATTTAATAAGCTTTATCTATGGTGCCTATACACTTGTAGGCAATGATGAGTTTTTTGGCGGCCGTTTACAGGAGGTAAGTGATTTGCTTGGCGACCAATTGAATGGTAGCAAGTTTACGGGCGATGAAGGCGAAATATTTAGGAGGCAAAATTCTATTTTTGGCGGTACAAGGGATGATTTGTATAAAAAAGCTTACGCAATTATAAATAGAGCAAATGTTACTTTAGAATCGCTTAGTCTTGCAGACTCTAACAAAAATTTTATACAAGGCTCGGCTTTTTTTCTAAGGGGGATGGCTCATTTTGAAATGGTTAGATTGTTAGCGCAGCCTTATGGTTATTCGCCTGACAATAGTCATTTGGGGATACCATTAAGGGTGAATACTATTCCAAATTCTTTACTGCGTTCCACTGTAAAGCAAGTATATGATCAGGTTATCAGCGATTTAAAAGCTGCAGATTCATTGTTGCCCACTGCCCCATTGGGTACTACAAAATACTATACAGCTACCAAATATGCTGCGGAAGCTTACTTGGCCAAAGTATATTTTCAAATGAATGACTTTGCCAATGCTTATCTCTATGCCAACAAAGTAATTAGCAGCAACAAGTTTCAGCTAGACATGAGTTATAGTAGCCGCTATGACGTAGGGGTGAGTACAGAGGGCATCTTGGTATTACCTAATCAAACAATTGTGTATAACCCAGGTTCTGAACTAAGGGGCAAGTACCGTTCTGATAAAAACCCTCCAAGCTATAACTACACAGACCAATTTTTTAACCATGCCAATGCTAAGCCAGGCGATGTAAGGCAAGCATGGTACAGCAATACGTTACAGCAAGGGCTAAACGTAAGCACTAAGTATAATAAAGATTATTTCGATCTTCCCATTGTACACTTAACAGAAATAAAACTGATACGTGCCGAGGCTGGTGCTGAAATAGCAGCATCAAACCCTGCCGCCTTGGTTACAGCCATTAAAGATATTAACGACATTATGGCAAGGGCTTATAATGGCATATCTCAAAATTTGCCTGCCAATGCCGTAGCAGCTTTGGTTATTAGTACAACGAGGTACGAAAGAGAGCTGGAATTAGTTGGTGAAGGCAACCGGATACAAGAAATTAAACGTATTGGGGTAAGGAATGGTACCAATATAGATAGGAGGGGTTCACCATGGAATTGCAACGGTTTGATTCTCCAGTTTCCTAAAGGGGAGCAAGATGCCAATGCAGCTTTCCAAATGAATATTGAAGGTGGTTGTTTCTAAAATGCTAAAAATGATAAATAATATGAAAAAGGTATCACTATTAATAATGGCTTGCACGCTTCTGTTCGCCTGCCAGCCCGAGAAATATAAATCTGTAGGAACGCCTATCGACCCTGTTGCTACCCTTGCAGGCACATGGAGTCTAAGTAAGGTTACGCAAACAGACGAGAATGCAAAAAACAATGGTTATTCCTACGATCCCATCAATGTGCAAACAGCAGACTTAACCACTGCTTTTCCATTTACCGATTTTAAGTTAACACTTAATTTAGCTAGTGGAGTGCCCTCTACATTTACTACTGTGCCAGGCAAATCTCCAAAAGTAATTAAGTTAACAAGTGGAACCTGGACTGTTGACAATGCAAAAACGCCACAAATAGTTACATTGGTAAGTGGTAAAGACACTGCAACCGTTACGCTAGGTTCATTGCCATTGAGTGCAACGCCTATTTTAAAATTGGCAGCTACAAAATCAGATTATTCTACTACCAAACCAAAGCTATTGATATCCTATAGCTATGAATTTTCTAAACAATAAACTATTTAAGCATGAAGAAGATAGCATTTTTATTTACATTAACACTTGCTTTTTGCATGGGTACTGCAAAAGCACAGAACCCATCGTTTGTGCCTGCCAGCTTCACGGCTAATGATGCGTTTACGCTTACAGTAGATGTGAGCGGCACGCCAATGGCGGGCGAAACAGAAGCATATATATGGATATTCTCCAACACATCGCCAACAAGCGATGCTGACAAGGCAGCATATCCAGCCAAGGATGGTTATACCAACACTGCATGGGGCAATTCGCCTGTTACGGCAAAAATGACTGCTGCAGGTACCAATAAATGGTCGTTTAAAGTTACGTCTGGCGTTGCTTTGTTTTCCCAGTCACCTGGTCAATTAAAAGATTTTGGCTTTTTGGTTAAATCTCAAACCGGAAGTAAGCAAACACCAGATTTCAAGCCTTATTTCTTCGATTTGTTGGTTTTTAAGCCTACAACGCTAAGGATTTTCCCTGCCAAGGTCGATAAGGACGATATTGTAACCCTAAATTTTGAAAGAACTTTAAGTACTATTGTGCAAGAACAACGCATGACCGCAACAGGAGTTACTGTTACGGCCTTTGACGAGGCTGGCACACAAGTGGGCAACCCGCTTACTTTCCCTGTAAAAAAAGTAACCAGTAATATTTGGAATGCTTCGTTGGTAATAAGCGACAATTTCACGCCTACTACAGGGCATTCGCTATATAAGTTCAGGTACAAATTCATAGGCACTGCCTTAGATGTTACTGGTGCGGCTGCTAGTGTTACTTCTTCGGAATCAGAAATCATATTTACAGCTTTAAAATAAAATTTATGAAAAAAATATTCATCGCTTTCATAGCAATGGCTGCAACTTTTGCCGCTTGTAAAAAGGCAGACTTGGCAACCAACACACCCACGGGCGAGGGTTTGGTGGGCTTTAATTTAAAAACACCTACATCTGGCACTTCTTTGCTGCTAAACGCTTCTACGCCTAGTGCCACTGTTGACATTACATGGGGGGCATCAACCCCAGGGTTAAAAACCCTCCCCACCTATAAATGGTTGTTGGCACTAAAATCGGTTGGTGATTTTTCAAACCCTGTTTTATCGGTTCCTGCCAACAATGGCGGGGTAGATACTAAACTTACCCTTACGTATAAGCAAATCGACGATTCGTTGAATGCCAAAGGCATCAAAGCCAATGCGTCAACAGATTATATCTGGACTGTTCAGGCCGACAATGGCAGCACGCAACTATTGGCAAATAATGTGTTCAATTTGTCTATCACCCGTTTTGGAAACGCTACTTCGCCTTTTGTTATTCTAGGCCCAGTTTCCACAGTTACACCAATTGCTATCGACCCAGGTTCTACTACAAACAATATTGTGTTTAATTGGACTAAGTCAATACCTGCTGTAGGCAGCCCAGCTGTAAAATACCAAGTATTGTTTGCTGAAAGGAAATTAGATGCCAATGGCAATGAAATACCAGTAGATTGGACAAAGCCTTTGTTTACCGTAGCATCTAATACTGCTGGTACAGACACACTAGCTTCTATTGCTTACAAAACAATCAGCGATAGCTTGGTAGGCAAAGGATTTACAAACTTATCTGCCCCTACACTGTTAAAATGGACGGTAGTAGCTACTTCAGGTACATGGAAACAACAATCTACTTATGAAAATATAGTGGGTATTTTAAGGGAAGTAAGGGTATATATGCCGGGTGGGTATCAAACCGCAACTGGTAATGGTACAGACTGGACCCCAGCAAATGCCCCAGAACTAATACGAGATACAAGGGATGGTTTAACCAATAATTTGTATTACACTTATATCTACTTGCCAGCAGGAACAGAATTTAAGTTAACACAAGGAAGGGGATGGGATATAGCTTTTGGCGGCGTGAGTCCTATTACTTTTAACGGCAGTTCTGTAACAGGTGATGCAACTTCCAATAATGGTTCTAACCTTAAAGTAACTGCTGCGGGCGTTTATCGCATTAGTTTTAATAGGACAACTTTAAAAATAAACATTAGCCTTGGCCGTATGGGCTTTGTAGGTGCAGCAGTTAATGGTGTTGGCTGGGTCCCAGGCAATGTATTCCCTGCTGGTGCTATGGGCAATATAGGTACTAACTTATTCCTTGGTATCCACGACTTTACTGCTGATGGATGGAAGATAATTGATAACGACCAGTGGGACAATGGTTCTAAAACGGTTGATGAAACTAGGAGCTATGGTTCTACAGGGCCTTCAGGTTCTGCATTGGTTACCAACGCAGATAATATGCCTAATATACCTGCTGCTGGAAGGTATAGGGTAATATGGGATGGCACTGATGTAAATAACGTAAAATATACCCTGAATGAAGGTAATATGTATGTGATTGGTGCTGCCACTGTTGGTGGATGGGACAACTCGGCTACACAAACAGACGCGCAAAGGCCACCATTAACCTATATGGGTAATGGCAAATGGCAAGGTGTTGTAGCCCTTACCGCTGGCGAATTCAAATTCATTATCAAGAAAGGTAGTTGGGACTTTAGCTACGGTGGAACCGGTGGCAAACTCTCTTATAACAATGGGGCAAATTTGTCCGTAGCAACTGCTGGCAATTATACCATTACTGTTGATGAATATGCGCAAACATATTCTGTTCAATAAGAATTTTTAGTACCAAGTGTTACATTACACGGAAGCACTTAGCATAAGCCTTTTTTAAGGGTTTTGCTAGGTGCTTCTTATTTTATTTGGAACTTAAAAGTTTTCGCTTTGTCCTTAAACAACGGTAATGCAAAAAATCTTAACTTTGTGGTAAAAATGCACTCGATACAAACTACTTACAAAACTAGTGTCTTGGCATCCCAAGCGTAGCTCTTTTTTTACTAATATTAAGATAGTTGTAGTCTCAAAATTTTGTCTTGTATTTATGGCTGTAAAATGCGCACAAATCAAGCATAAAATGAGCATAAATTACGCACCAAATATGCAGAAATCACTCAAAAAATACGCACCAAATACGCGCGTTTTACGCATTATTTTTTTTAGATATTGTTGATAATCAATGATTTAAATAAGAGGAGACAATTTTTGAAAAATACGCGAACAACAAAAAGCTCCAAAATTGGCAAAACTGAAACTATTTTAATAAAAATAGGAGGCAAAATTGATATTATTAAAAATGTGCAAATATTCTCGTTTTGCACTTGTCTTTGAATTAGTTGGGGCTTGCAATCAATTTCAATTGAAAAATTTAGGTTTAATAAAAAAGCAAAACGCTTTTATACACAATCGGCAATATATGTGGTGAGTCGTAACAATTTTTTCTGTTATTTTTACAATGTTTATTTTTCAGTCCTTGGTTTCATGGCAGTTCCGTGATATGGGCAGAAGGATTAGTCTCCTTGTAAAAACAACTTTATTCTATGCTCTATTCCATGACAGGTTACGGCCGCTCCGAACAAACCATTGGCGACAAAATATTTTTAATTGAGCTGCGCTCGCTCAATGGCAAGCAGTTCGACATTAGGATGCAGCTGCCAGCTTTGCTAAAGCCTTACGAATTTGATATAAGGACTATGCTGAACGAAGGCTTGGAAAGGGGCAGCGTTGAATGTTTTATCACCATCAAGCAAAACGGGGTGTCAAAACCCATCAGCATCAATGCCGATTTGCTGAAAGCCTATTATGTTTCCGTGATGCAGATAGCCGATGAGCTGCAGGCCGATACGCAGCAATTGTTGGCAGCTATTTTGAGGATGCCGGAAATAATGGTAAACTCTACCGAGATACTGAACGAAAAGGAATGGGAGCAGTTTAAAATAGTGCTGAAAGCCGCCATTGCTGATTTGATAGTCCACCGCTTAGACGAAGGCAAATCAATAGAGGCCGATATGCTAATCAGGGTAGCCAATATAGAAGCACAAAGCACAGCAATAGTAGCACTGGAGCCCAACAGGAGGCAGAAAATAAAAGAAAACTTCGAGAAATTGCTGGAAGAAAAAGTAGGCAAAGAAAACTACGACAGCAACCGTTTGGAGCAAGAACTGATTTACTACATAGAAAAAATAGACATTAGCGAGGAGCAGGTGCGCCTAAAAAACCACATTAGTTATTTTAAAACAATATTGGAAGAGAAAGACAAAAGCAAAGGCAAAAAATTGTCATTCTTGTTGCAGGAGTTTGGCAGAGAAATAAATACTACAGGTGCCAAGGCCTACGACTCGCAGATACAAAAATGCGTGGTGCTGATGAAAGACGAGCTAGAAAAAGCTAAGGAACAGGTATTGAATGTGTTATAGGGTTATTTTTGTGTTCTATGTGCCTATGTGGTGAAAAATATTTTTGTAAAAAAGCAATAATTATCACTTTAAAACCAGTGTTAACTATAAATGAAGCAGCTTGTTTTCATATTTGTTATGAGTTTTGTGCTAGTGTCTTGTACTAAAACGTACCAGTGTAGCCATATTGGCCTAAACTTGGTATTCAATTCATACGACAGTAGCAACATTGATACAATTATCCTTCGCAGGTTCACCATAGGCAAGAAGTTTATGGAACAGCTAGATTCTGTATTGCTATCGCCACAAAATACAAGATATGTTACAAATACAGACAGCAGCATAAGCCTATATGCAACCAACAATAGCTGGCAAATAAACGATCAGTACGACTGGCAAATAGTCAACCCTTTCGACTATAAAAAGGTCTCTATATCTGAAATGAAATTCCAAAACCTCGAGCAGAAGTACGGCGGTTTGTTTAGCGGCACCCCCCCAATTTGTTATAGCTTTTTCATTTCCTATAAGCGGGACAATTATATAGTCAGCAATTTCGATAGCATAAGCAACAACTTGATTATATCCAAATAGTCACTGCAATTTTTCCAAAACTTTTTGCGTTACTTTCAACCTTCATGCCTTTTCCACATCATGCCTACAACGCACTCATTTCAGGGGCATAAAAAACCCGGCCTCGTTTCAGGAGGCCGGGTTATATGCTGATGCACTTACTGTTTATTTCAGTACACTTGTTTATAACTTTCAGCCCCTAGGAAAAATTCTTCTGTTTGGTCTATGCTTTGCACAAAACGCCTTTTCAATATCAATACTAGTTTGACAAAGAATTTGATGATGGTCCTTAAAATTTTCATGTCGTAAAAATTTTATTGTTTAAAAATAAAAACCCCCGCATTCATACTGCGGGGGTTTCTTTATTATTATCAAATGCTGTTTTACCAACACGAATATAATCCCCCACTACACGATTGATACACACAGGCATCAAAACACTTGTTCAATATGGTATTATGTGATTGTTTTTGTAGCATTACTAATTTTTTATTCCAAGGCAAATATGCAAAAACTTTTTGAATATTTTAACTTTTTATTAATGTTTTACAAAAAAAAATGTTTTCATCCATTTCTAAATTTGAAAAAAAAACATTGGCAGCCCCTAATAAATAGCATTTTGTCGTAAAAAACCTGTACTATTTTCCATGAGCAACAACTATGCCTCTTCTGTAAAAAAATGCGAAATAGCATCAATATTTTTTATTTCCTTGCAAACCGTGGCATTTAAGTTCTTTTCCAAATAGCCAATTACCTGTGAATATTCCTTTGCTTTTTCCTTGTCGGGCTCCGAAACGGATGAACTAACCATCATTACAAAAAAACGACTGTCGTTGGGCATTTCCTGTATGGAGTTCAAAAAATCCCACCCATTCATCACGGGCATGTTAATGTCCAGCAACACAAGGTAAACACTGTTGTCATTTGTATTGGAGATGTACTCAAAGGCTTCTTTCCCATTTTTAAAAGTCAATGGCGCATTCGAAAGGTTGCAATTGGCAACAATTCGCTTGTGCATCAATACCACCACCGGGTCATCGTCCACTATCAAAACTTTCAAATTTTCCATTTCAAGCAATTTACACTTTTTTACTTTCCGCCCTTGTGCATATGCTGGTTTATTTGCACAAAACGAGCCAACATAACTTAAAAATCATTATTCGAGTTTTAAATGTAGCATAGTTACTTTGAATATGATAAAAAAAATTTAAGCCTGTGTTGCAGATTGCCACGGGTGCACAAAACTTTTTCGCTTCGTCTTGATACCCCCAGGGTAAACGCATCAAAATTCATTTTGCTCGAATCTTCGAGTTTGACACCAGTCCTGGCATATGCCACCTTATTTTATCCTTTGAAAAAAATGCGCAGCATATTTTTTTCAAAGGATAAAATAGAGTGGCGGTGCCAAAGCTACCCTCGCCTTTGGAGAGGGGCTGGGGGTGAGGTTGAAGCCCGCCGGCTATGAGGCAAAAAGACTGAAAAGAGGCATTTTTGAATAAAATAGGCAATTAGGCACAGATTAAATTTTGATGCGTTTGCCCTGTTGATACCCCCCCCAAATCTATAAAAAGCTTATCTTTGTGGTAGAAATGCACTTGATACAAACTACTTACCAAACTAGTGTCTTGGCATCCTAATCGTAGTTCTTTTTTTACTAATATTAAGATAGTTGTAGTCTCAAAATTTGGTCTTGTATTTATGGCTGTAAAATACGCGCAAATCACGCACAAAATATGCATAAAATACGCAAAAAATAAGCACAAATCACTCAAAAAATAAGCACAAAATAAGCACGAATTACGCACAAAAATTTGATGTTATTGTTGATAATCAATGGTTTACAAGGGAGGCAACGATTTTTGAAAAAAAGAAAAAGCGTTAAAACCCCACAAAAATGGCAAAACTGAAACTATTTTAATAAAAAGCAAGATAAAAAATACATTATTAAAAATATGCAAATATTGTCTCCTTGCCCTGTTCCTGTTGCCTTTTCCTTTAGGTAACTTGTCGCGGTCTTTCGTTGGGGTAAGGTTTGGCAAGGTTGCTTTTTTAATATAAAAAGCGAATAACTTTTATGCACCCAATTGCCACTAAGGCATCAAAACACAAAGAGGCACAAAGTTTTTAAGTGAAAAGAAAATACAAATCGTGTACTCTTTTTTCTAAGTGCATCTTCGAGCCTTTGAGTCTTTGTGGCAATTTCACTAACTAATTTTTAATCTTTCTGCAAAACCTACAATACCATCTTGCTATTATCTTTACACCAATGCAGAAAATAATCAACGACCCGGTATATGGTTTTATCACTATCAACCACCCGCTTATTTTTAATATTATTGCCCACCCTTATTTCCAGCGTTTGCGGCGCATACACCAAATGGCATTGGCCTATTTGGTATATCCGGGGGCAGTGCACACAAGGCTGCACCACGCACTAGGGGCTTATCATTTAATGTGCAATGCTATTAACGAGTTAAAAGCCAAAGAGGTTGAAATAACCGACGAGGAAGAACTGGCTGCCAAAGCTGCTATTTTGCTGCACGATGTAGGGCATGGTCCTTTTTCGCACGCACTGGAAGGCCAGTTGCTGCAAGGCGTGCACCACGAGCAAATGAGCCTATATATGATGCAGGCCATGAACGATGATTTTAATGGGCAATTGTCAACAGCCATTGCTATTTTTACTAATACTTACCCTAAAAAATTCCTGCACCAGTTGGTAAGTGGTCAAATAGATGTGGATAGGATGGACTACCTGACAAGGGACAGTTTTTTCACGGGCGTGAGCGAGGGAGTAATTGGCTATGACCGCATTTTGAAAATGCTGACCGTGAAAAACGGCGAGCTGATGGTAGAAGAAAAAGGCATATTCAGTATAGAAAAATTCTTAGTGGCAAGGCGGCAAATGTATTGGCAGGTGTACCTGCACAAAACCGTGCTGAGCGCAGAAATAATGCTGGTAAATATTTTAAAAAGGGCAAGGGTATTGGTATCCAATGGCGACAATAGCCTAGCAATAGGTGGGGCGTTAGACTTTTTCTTGTATGAATTTGATGGAACAATAAACAGAGAAATGCTGGATAACTTTTGCCAGCTAGACGATGTTGACTGTTCATTCGCCATGAAACGCTGGGTAAAACACCCCGACTTTGTATTGAGCAACCTTTGCAAGCGCATATTGAACCGCGAGCTGTTGAAAATAAAATTGCAAGCAGATCCTTTTGAAAATGATCTAGTAACGAAAAAAGTAGGGGATGCAGCCAAGAGGCTACAAATAAGCATTGATGATGCTAGTTATTTTGTTTTTACTGGCGAGGCAGACAATACCATGTACAAAATTGGCAACGAAAAAATAAATATTTTGCTAAAAGATGGCACTGTAAAAGACATTGCCAGTGTGGACAATTCACTGATTCATCAAACTATTTCCGCCCCAATTAAAAAATTCTACATTTGTTCTTTAGGTTGATTGTTACTACGCACTACATAGGCACAAAAGGCACATAGATTTCCCATTTGAAAAAAGGGCATATTAGTATAGATTAGGCCAGCATAGGTTTTAAAATAGGTAGAGTTTACAAAAAAAAAAACGATTTTGAATGGCCTATGTTTGCCTTGATGATAATAGGACAAGTGCATATTTCAGTTCTCTTACTTGTGGCTATGTGGTAAAATACTACCCGAGTAGTAAAAATCAGTGGTATAAAAACGACATCAAATAACTACATTTATAAGAATATGCGATTTACTGCAGCACAAATTGCGATGATGATCAATGGCAAAATAGAAGGAGACGAGAACGCCTCTGTGGCCAGTTTTGGAAAAATTGAAGACGCAACAGAGGGGCAGCTCGCCTTTTTGTCCAATTTAAAATACGAAGAATTTTTATATACTACAAAAGCCTCTATTGTTATTGTAAACAACAGCTTGGTGCTAAAAGAGCCTACTTCCGCCACCTTGCTGCGTGTTGCAGATGCCTATTCAGCATTTGCCACGCTGATGCTGAAATATGAGGAAATAGTAAGCCAGCAATTAGTTGGCATACAGCAGCCTTCTTATATTGCTGAATCGTCCACGGTTGGAAGCAATGTTTTTGTGGCAGCATTTGCCTATATAGGCGAAAATGTTACCATTGGCAACGGGGTAAAATTATTTTCCGGGGTAGTTATTGGCAATAATGTTACTATTAGCAACAATACTATTCTACACCCGGGCGTAAAAATTTATCACGATTGTATTATTGGCAGCAATGTGATTATACATGCGGGCAGCGTTATTGGCAGCGATGGGTTTGGCTTTGCCCCATTGCCCGATGGCAGCTACAAAAAAATACCCCAAATTGGCAATGTAATTATTGAAGACGATGTAGAAATTGGTGCCAACTGCACCATAGACAGGGCTACTATGGGTTCTACTATAATAAGCAAGGGGGTAAAACTAGACAACCTAGTACAGATAGCTCATAACGTAGAAATAGGCAACAATACAGTGATGGCTGCCCAAGTTGGGGTAAGCGGAAGCACCAAAGTGGGTAAGAATGTAGTGATTGGCGGGCAGGCAGGCCTTACAGGGCATATTAATATTGCCGATGGCACAAAAATTAATGCAAAAAGCGGCGTGTCAAAATCTATTAAAACACAAAACACATCTGTTACGGGTATGCCAGCAGATAACTTTATGTTTATGAAACGCCTAGAAGCATTGTACAAAAACCTTCCTGAACTGGAAAAAAGGGTAAGGGAACTGGAGAAAAGGCTGGGAGAGGGGAATTAATAGCAATTGCTAATATAGTTCGGTATTATTTTCATTTCATAATTGGTGTATTATGGGGTTAGTTTATTCTTTCATAACGCTTTCAAACCCTGTAAAAACAGAATTACAGCCATTAGTTACCAAATGTTTGGTTGATACGGGGGCTACCTATTTGGTATTGCCTCACCATATAGCCATCCAGCTTCAATTAGTTACGCTTGAAACCAGAGAAGCAACCATAGCGGATGTAAGTTCACGCAGTGTTCCTTATGTCGGCCCTGTAAAAGTAAGCTTTGAGAACAGGAGTTGTTTTGTTGGGGCTATTATCATGGGCGACGAGGTATTGCTTGGGGCAGTGCCCATGGAAGACATGTATTTGATAGTGCAGCCAAAATCGCTAAAACTAAGCGTGAACCTCGAAAGCCCCAATATTGCAAGGGGGTATGCAAAATAAATTGCTACACTTCATACCAATGACCCCTCTATCAGCTTAAACCCCTCACCCACAGGAAGCTGCTCCCACAATATCTGGTAAATAGCGGTGGCTATAGGCATTGCTGCCTGCACTAGCTCGTTGGCTTTGTAAATGCACTTGCTGGCGTTGTAACCCTCGGCTACCATATTCAGTTCTAGTTGGGCGGCGGTAACGCTGTAGCCTTTGCCAATCATATTGCCAAAAGTCCTGTTTCGGCTATATAGCGAATAGCAAGTTACCAACAAGTCACCTAGGTAAACAGAAGCAGAATAATTAATATTCCTTTGCTCTTCCTCACTTTCTTTGTCCCATACCATTTTTTTGCAAAAACCGGCCATTTCATGGGCGCAGTTGGCTATATATACACTTAAAAAATTATCGCCATACTCTAATCCATGGGCAATACCCGCACCAAGTGCATAAATATTTTTTAATACAGCGGCATATTGAACGCCTAATATATCGTGGTTTACTTTTGTCTTGATATATTCCGTGGCAAAGCTTTTCGCAATTTGTGCTGCAAATGCTTCATCTATGCCCGAAAAAGTAAGGTAAGAAAGTTTTTCCGAAGCCACTTCCTCTGCATGGCATGGGCCTAGCACAGTAAAATAATCCTCAATTGCTACATTGAAATTTTCCAGCAAATATTCATTCAGCAACTGGTTGGTATCGGGCAAAATACCTTTTATGGCCGATACTATTTTTTTGCCAATGAAAGCATCCTTAGGCAAAACCGCTAAAGCATCAATGGTATATGCAGAAGGTATGGCAATAACTAGTATATCTGACTGCGCCACCACTTCTTCTATATTATTGTTTAAAAGCAGTTGGTGGGTATCAAAATAGGCAGCCCCCAAGTAATGCGGGTTGTGTTTCCTTTTTTTGATGGCCGCAATGGTATTACTATTCCTAATCCACCAGTGGATTTTATTCCCATTGTCGGTCAATATCTTAGCCAATGCTGTTGCCCAGCTGCCGCTTCCTATTATTCCAAATTGAGTCATCAGTCCTTCTTCTTATCGTCTTCGTATAATTTTTCTTTTGGCACTACTTTTACCTTGTCGCCCGTTTTTATGGTCTTGCTTATCAGTGTGTATGGGGCTACAATTACCTCATCGCCTTTTTGCAGCCCTTCTATGATTTCTATTTTGTTAATATCCTGTATCCCAGTTTTTACCTTTACTTTTTTTACGGTACCGTCTTTCTGCAACACAAAAACTACTTCGTCAAACCCTTCATCGGCAGTAACAGATTTTTTGGCATCTGTAGTTGCCTCGGAATTGTCATCTTTCTTGTCTGCCTTCGTTTTTTCAGGCTTGTTGCTGCGGGTAGTAACGGCATTCAGCGGCACAGACAATACTCCCACTTTCGTTTTTGTTTGAATATCGGCACTGGCACTCATATTGGGCCTGAAAGGGAAGCTTTTGCCAGGTATTATCAAGTCTTTATAACTATCCAGCAGCAAGCGGATATGCACTTTGTATTCCGTAACATCGGTAGTGCTAGAAGTAAGGCTCGTAGTTGGGTTTGCAATTTTATATACAAGCCCCTTGAATTTACGGCCTGTGTAGGCATCCACTTCTATCAATGCCGAATCGCCAATTTTCACTTTGGGTATATCGTTTTCCCCCACATCTACCCTTACTTCTATGCTGCCCAAGTCGGCAATACGCATCATCTCTGTACCTACGTTAAAACTGTTTCCTGCCACCCGCTCGCCTTTTTCAATGGCTAGCAAGCTGATTACCCCATCCATCGGGGCGGTAATAATGGTACGGCTAATGTCCTTGTCTGCTTTGGCCAGCTGGGCTTTGTTGCCTAAAATATTAGCCTGGCCACTTTTAAGCCCTTCTTGTGCAGCAAGGTAGTTGGCTTGTGCAGCTAAATAAGTTTGCTGTGCAGTTTCAAATTCCGATTGGGCTATTACTTTGTCTTTCAACAGCCTTTGCTGGCGGTCGTAGTTGGCTTTTGCTTGGTCTAGCGTGGCTTTCAAGCCCACAATGCTGGCGGCAGAGTTGCCAAGCTGCGCCTGTGCTTGGGTGAGGCCAGCGGCCACTTGGTCCCGTTGTGTAGCATATATGTCGGCATAAATTTTTGCCAGCACTTTGCCTTTTTTCACGGTGTCGCCTTCGCTTACATATAAGTCAGTTACCTCACCGCTTATATCTGGGCTTATTTTCACCTCGACTTCTGGGTACACCTTGCCGCTTGCATTTACTGTTTCAGTAATGGTGCGTACCTGTGCTTTTTCAGTGGCTACAAGCACGCCTTCTTCTTTGCCTATAATACCCGCTTTCTTCAACCCAAACAAAACGCTTGTTACCAGCACCACCCCAACTATTATCCAGATTAATGTTTTATTCATTGTAATTTTTTTGTCGTAAGTAAAAATCGCGAGTGTGCGGGAGTTGATCGGAAAATAAAGGCAGTTTATAGACAGTTAAACGGGAATCGCAAGTCATCGGCAACCAACTTGCGATTCCCGTTCAACTCTCGCCTAACTACTGTTTCTTACAATTTCAGCCCCTGCCCTTTGTAAAATTCCAGCAATTTCATTTTAAAGATATAATCATATTCGTTACTGGCCTGTTGCAACTTGGCACGCAACAAATTATTTTGATTGGTCAATAAGTCTAAGGTACTCAACAAGCCTACATCATACCTTTTTGTAGCAAAATCATAGGCTTTTTGGTTGCTTTCCACGCTTTTCTTGCCAGCATTCAATTTTTGCAAGGCGGAAATGGCATTGGTATAAGAAGTAAAAATATTTTGCTTCAATGTATTGTCCGCACCTTCCTTGTTCAGCAATTGTGTTTTATAGTTCAGCTTCGATTGTTCATAAGCTATCCGGTACTGCCCATTGTTGAAAATAGGAACGCTAAGGCTAAAACCAACGGTTTGGCCAAAGTTATTGCTTAGTTGGTTGCCATAACCTTCCCACAATTGCCCAAAGCTGCGTTTGGACTGAGTAATTGTGGCATTTGGGGTAGCAACAGTGTATGTATTGCTACCAATAGTAACTAAATCGCCATTGGGTACATAGCCGTTGAAACTGTAACCATATTTTTTAAAGGCATTGTAAAAATTGCTTGCTAGGTTCACCCCAAGGCTAAGCGTAGGGTACATTTGGGCTTTGTACACTTGTATGTTTTTGTCGGCAGCTTTTATACGCAAGTCGTTGCCTTTTTGCAATGGCTGGTTGCCCAAAGCCAATTGGTACACAGCTTGTGGCTGCAACTCTGCCAAAGGCAATACAGGTATATTGCTTGCTTCGGGTATTACCACTTCAAAAGGTGCAGCCGCATCTAGGTTTAGCACGCCTTTTAAGGCCAGCACATTCTGTTCAAAAGTTGTTTGAGTGGTTATATAAGTGCTGCTGTCGTTGGCCAATTGTGCTTCCAGTTCTACTTGGTTCAGTTCTGGCAATGCGCCGGCTAGCACTTTTTTTTGTGTAATATCCAATTGAGCTTTTGTCTGGGTTATTTGTACCTGGCTAATGGTTACTTGCTCTTTTGCTGCCAGTACTTGCAGGTAATAAGTGCAAACGCTTAGGGCGGCATCGCTGGCAGCTTTTTGTACATCCATCAAAGCAGCCTGTGCGCTAAACTGGGCATAGTCAACAGTATTCTTTAATCGGTTGAAATTATATACCTGTATGCCGCTTTGCAATTGTATGTTTTGGTAAAGCGACTGCACATCGCTGTAAATATTGGTAGTTCGGTCTATTGAGCGGCCAAACTGAGTGCCCAAGCCAGAGGATAAACTTGCATTGGGGTATTTGGCCAACTGTGCCTGCTTTAGCTGCAAGGCAGCAATGCGCGCCTGCACATCGGCTTGCTTCACGGAGATATTGTTTTTCATTGCGTAATCAACGCAACGGCGCAAGTCCCACTTGCCAGTATTGTCCTGTGCGGTGGCTTCAAGGGTTATGATGATAAAGGAGAGATATAATATGCGTCTCATAATTACTCAAAAATAAACGAAACACTTTGATGTTAGCAAAAAATTATGCCCCCATTCCCTAAAGGGGTGCTAGCTAACGCCTCCTTAACGCCCCTTTAGGGGATGGGGGTATCAGGTTCACACAATCACCCTGCCACCAAAATAGCTATGCAGCACTGCTGGCAACACTATGCCCTCTGCTGTTTGGTTGTTTTCTAGCAAGCAAGCCACTATCCGCGGCAAAGCAAGGGAGCTACCATTGAGGGTATGTGCCAACTGGGTTTTATTGTTACCGTCTTTAAACCTGCATTTCATCCTGTTGGTTTGGAAGTTTTCAAAATTGCTTACGCTGCTCACTTCCAGCCAACGTTTTTGGGCGGCGCTATAAACTTCAAAGTCGTAGGTAATGGCACTGGCAAAGCCCATGTCGCCGCCACACAAACGCAAGATGCGGTAAGGCAGTTGCAAAGCATTTAGCAAAGCCTCTACGTGGGCAACCATCTCGTCTAGAACGGCATAGCTTTTGTCGGGATGGGTTATTTGTATTATTTCTACTTTCTCAAACTGGTGTACCCTGTTTAGCCCACGCACATCTTTGCCATAGCTGCCTGCCTCCCTGCGGAAACAAGGGCTGTAGGCCGTCATTTTTACTGGCAAATCTTCTTCCTTCAAAATAGTATCCCTATATACGTTTGTAACAGGCACTTCCGCCGTAGGTATCAGGTATAGCTTGTCTTCCGTGGCATGGTACATTTGCCCTTCCTTGTCTGGCAACTGACCCGTGGCAAATGCGCTTTGCTCGTTCACCATAAAGGGCGGCAGGTATTCTAAATAGCCAGCATTGGTATTGAAATCTAGGAAATATTGCACCAAGCTGCGTTGTAGTTTTGCCCCCTTGCCTGTGTAAAAAGGGAAACCGCTGCCGGTAACTTTATTACCTAGTTCAAAGTTGGCGAGTTTGTATTTTTCCAGTAAAAACCAATGTTCTACTGCTTTGTCATAAAGGGTAGGGATACTACCACCTTGCCTTACCACCACATTTTCCTCGGGTGTTTTGCCAATAGGCACTTCCTGGGCAGGCAGGTTGGGCAACTGCACCAATGCTTCGTACAGTTCTTTTTCTACGGCGGCCAACTTTTCTGCAAGCAGGGTTGACTGTTCCTTAAAACCAGCCACCTGCGCTTTGGCGGCTTCGGCTTCTTCTTTTTTGCCTTGCCCCATTAGCTTGCCTATTTCCTTAGAGGCGGCATTAATGCCAGCTTGTGCAGTATCGTATCCTACTTGTATGCTTTTTCTTTCATCGTCTAGTGAAACAATGGCATCTACCAGTTCCAGTTGCTTAAAATTTTTTACTCCCAAACGTCCTTTTGCCCATTCTGGGTTATTCCTCAACACGCTTACCTGTAACATAAATCTAGTTTACAATTTCGGCAAATATAGATTGTACAGGATTTTGAATTTTAAATTTTGGTAGGGAGCAAGGGAAAATTTAACCAAAAAGCACACTGAGAAAAATTGCATCATTTTTAGCAAATAGATTGTACATAAAGAACAAAAATCAAAAGGGCAAAACCAAATTTTTTATACACTTCAATTTAGTTATTAAGCAGCAGTTCCGATAAAATCTTCTTATTTTGCGCTAGGTATTAATAAATGGCAGTATTATGAAATTATTATTAGAGATAAAAGATGAAAAAGCAGATTTTATAATGGAATTGCTGCGTAATTTTTCTTTTGTGAAAGCAGAAACGATAAGCCAAGAAAAAAAGGAATTTTTGCGCGAACTAAAAGGAGCGGTGGAGGAAGTAAAGCTTGCCAAACTAGGAAAAATTAAACTTAAACCAATTGAGCAGTTAATTGATGAGTTATAATATTGAAGCTACCTCTTTCTTTGAAAAACAACTAAAGCGGCTGGTGAAAAAATTCCCATCGCTAAAGAATGAATTTATCCAACTTATAGCATCGCTAAAAGAAAATCCCGAACAGGGTAAATCTTTAGGAAATAATTGCTATAAGATAAGAATTTCTATTGCGTCTAAAAATAAAGGCAAATCAGGTGGTGCAAGAGTTATTACATGTGTGCAAATCATCCAAACTAAAATTTACCTTCTTTCCATTTATGACAAGTCTGAACAATCAGACATTACCGATAAAGATTTGGATAACCTACTCTCTCAATTACCATGATTAATTAAACCCAGATTTTCCTGTTGAAATCTATTGCAAGCGCCAACTACTTCAAACACAAGCATTTGAGCCTTTTATAACGAAGTCAACTGCAAAATCTGGGTTAAAATACTTCCGCCAACAACTCCCCCTGTGCAACCGTCTTTTGGTCACCCGTAATTAAATTCTTAATCACGCAAGTGCCTTCTTCCAATTCTTTACTGCCTAAAATAATGGCATAAGAAATTTGTTTTTTCTCGGCATATTTAAACTGCTTGTCAAACTTGGTGGTTTCGTGATACAGTTCGCAACGTATATTTTTAGCCCTGAGTTGTTGCATCAACCCAAAGGCTTTTTTGCTTTCTGCCTCGCCCAAATTAAAAAACAATACTTGTGTACCTACCTGTACTGTTTCGGGGAATAGTTTTAGTTCCTCCATCACGTCATATATCCTATCAACCCCAAAACTGATGCCTACGCCAGGCACATTCGGCACTCCAAACAATCCTGTAAGGTCGTCGTACCTGCCACCACCGCCAATGCTGCCCATTTGCACGCCCTTGGCTTTTATCTCGAAAATGATGCCTGTGTAGTAATTAAGGCCACGGGCAAGGGTGAAGTCGGTTGTGAGTGATGAATTATGAGTTATAATTGGGGCATAGTTTAGGATGTATCCTATTTCGTTGATGCCTGTTTTGCCAGTTTCATTGTCTTTTAATAAACCGCCAATAGCTGCAATTTTTTCTTCGTTGCTGCCACTAATGGCGAGGTATTTTTCTATTGTAGTTATTTGTGTTTCATCCAAGCCACGCTGTGCTAGTTCTTCCTTTACTTTTTCTATGCCTATTTTGTCCAGCTTGTCTATGGCAATGGTAATATCTGTTAGCTTATCTACCCCGCCACATACCTCGGCCAATGCAGCTAGTATTTTTCGACTATTGATGCGTATTTCTACCTGAATGCCCAGTTTTTCAAACACAGTAGCATAAATATTTACCAACTCAACTTCATTTAGCAAGCTTTTACTCCCTACCACATCCGCATCGCATTGGTAAAACTCGCGGTAGCGGCCTTTTTGCGGCCTGTCTGCCCGCCATACTGGCTGTATCTGGTAACGTTTAAAGGGTAGAGTAAGCTGCCCATAGTTCATGGCCACATAGCGAGCAAAAGGTATGGTAAGGTCGTAGCGGAGGGCACGTTCCGTGATGCCCTTGGTGTTTTTGCCCTCCAGCACTTTTTCAAAATCGGCTTTTATTTGCGGGTGCTTGGCTATGTTGTCTAGCCCATTGTTCAGTATCTTAAAAATTAGCTTGTCGCCCTCCTCGCCATACTTGCCCATCAGGGTTTCTAGGTTTTCCATGGCTGGTGTTTCCAGCGGCGAAAAGCCATAAATTTCAAATACAGAACGGATAGTATTAAATATAAAATTGCGCTTGCGTACCACGTCTGCTGAAAAATCCCTTGTGCCTTGTGGTATGCTTGCCGATGTTTTTGCCATTATTCTAACTTTTTTTGTTACCGTATCATTTATATTGCCACAAAGGTTCAAAGGCTCAAAGTAGCACGAAGAAAAAAAGCAAAAGGATTAAATACCTTTCATTTTTTCCTTCAAACCTTTGTGCTAATTTGTGTCTTCGTGCCTTCGTGGCATATTTACTCCAATTGCACTTGTTTATCCTTTTTCGGAATGGGAATACTTTTTTATGATTTGGTCGCAGGCTTTGCCTATCATGGCATATACTGCTTTAAAATCTTCTATGCCGCCATACCATGGGTCTGGCACTTCCCGGTTTTCGTGGGGGTATAGCTCGTTGAGCAATAGGTCTATTTTTGTTTCGTCCCACAAGCTGCCTGCCATGCGCTTTACATCCGCATAGTTGCTGCTGTCCATCACATATATCTTGTCAAAATCCGTAAAGTCTGTTTTCCTGAATTGGCGGCAATGCTGCCCGCTAATATCCACCCCATTTTGTTTGGCTACTTTTTGCGATAAAACATGCGGTGCTTCGCCTACATGGTAGTTGGCTGTGCCGGCACTGTCCACCTGCCAGCCTAATCCTGCTGCATCGGCTTTTGCTTGCAAAATGCCCTCGGCCAGCGGGCTTCGGCAAATGTTCCCCAAACAAACCATCAATACTTTCATGGGGCAAATGTAAAGCAAAGAGCAACTATATGTACAGCCACGAAGGCTAAAAGTAGCACTAAGAAAAAATAAGAATCAATAGTTTATCTTTATCTTACTTCAAAACTTTGTGCCTCTTTGCGACTTCCTGCGTTCGTGGCATGTTACCCCAAATTATAGCTGAATATCTTACTCCCTTTTGCCCATGCCGAATGTAACCCCAAGGCTTAATATCCATTCGTAAGTGCCGAAAGCCTGCTTGGCTGTGCCCTCATACACTTTGAGGTTGCTGTATCGGGCATAATCTAGCTTTTGGGCATACTCTAAGTAAACACTTTTGAAAAAAGTGGCCCGTACCGCCCCTTCAACACCCATGTTCCATCCACCAAACTGGAAACCTTGTGCATTTTCTTGCCCAAACAGTTTGTTCTGCACATGAGGTATTACGGGGCCAATGCCTGCTTTGCCAAAAGCATCTACCCTTACATTCCTGTTGGCCGATTCGTAAAAATTCCACCGCTTAGTAAGGTTGAACAGCAGGAAATTAGCCCCATTGTTCAGGTAATAATAAAACCCGTTGCCTTCCCTAAATGAAATAGTAGTATCCACCTGCCTGCCTTGCAGCTTTCCTACAAGCCGGGCATCCTGCTCGGCAAAAATGAATTTGGTATGGTCAAAATTTATTTCCCAGCCCAGCCCTCTTTTCTTATTGAAAATATACCCCAGCCTGTAGTTGTACTGTGGTATAGAGAGTGCAATATGAAAAAGCCCTTCATCCCACCCTGGATGGTCGTGCCCAGAAATGCCTTTAAAAGTGTAGTCATTATCCAAACTAGATTGTTTTACCCGCACATTGCTATGGGTGTACCATTCCTTGTTGTACCCCCATGAAAAATAAAATTGGCCTTTCCTTTCTTTCTTTTTTTTGGCTTGTTGCGCCTGAACAGATAAGGCAGCAATAACAACAATAAACAGTAGTAATAATTTTTTAAGTATCTGCATGATTAAATTTAAAATAAAGAAAGGTGCTTGTGGGTTGAAAAAAATGGATATAAAAAACAGAAACCCAAGGGTTGCAAATATAAAGTAGCCTTTTGTTACAATAAATCTAAGGCTAATTCTTTTTTTGAGGCGCTGGTGAGTGCCAACTTAATATTGCCTGCAGCTTTGATTGTAGACATAATGAAAACTTCTATGACCCATATTCAGGGGCGTTGCTCGCTTGCTTTTGCTAATTTTTAGTGCCCTGAATTTATTTTTTAGGCATTCCTGCATACTAACTCATTGAAATACAGGGCTTTATTGTTTTAAACAATGAGTGATTTGTGAGTGAAACGTGAGTGTTTTTTGAGTGATTTTTGAGTGATTCATGAGTGAAAAGTGAGTGATTTGTGAGTGAAAAGTGAGTGCTTTTTCGTTTTTTTTTTTTGAGTACAGATGTAGTTTATAATGACGTTTTTTTGTATGTTAAAAAGTAGCCTACAGGGCAGAGAACCAAGGCTAGCGCAACCACAAGGATTGAACCAACGAAAACAAGGGGGCATATACTACAAAGTTGGGATTGATTTGGGACCTGTGCAAAAGAACAATCCTATATGGGGGAAATATGCCCCCATAAGTAGCCAAAAATGCCCCCATGGTGGGGGAAAACCTACGTTATATTAACGGCTTCAAACTAACCAGTACCTCAAAAAAAATTAGCTCTCGCAATTCCTAATTTATAATTCCTAATTCATAACCTACCTTTGCCACTCATTTAAAAATTGCAACTATTAATGGTTAATAAATGCTCATTTACCGCTTTGCTGCTTATTGTTTTGTTTCTTGCTGCCTGCTCCCCCAACAACGTAACCATTGACAGTAGCCTAAAAGCCTATTTCGACAGCAGCAAGGTAGATGGCTGCTTTGGCTTGTACGACAATGGCTCTGGGCAGTTTACTATTTACAACCTTAATAGGTACAAAGACAGTGCTTACCTACCTGCTTCTACTTTTAAAATTGTAAACTCGCTAGTTGGTATAGAAATTGGCCGTATTGTAAATGAGCGGATGGTGATAAAGTGGGATGGGGTGGTAAGGATATTCCCCGGCGGCGACACTGCCAAAGCCTGGAACAAAGACCTGACAATGGAAGAAGCATTTAAGGCTTCTGCAGTGCCTTATTACCAAGAAGTAGCAAGGCGCATTGGCCGCGACACGATGCAGCACTGGCTAGACAGCCTGAAATATGGCAACAAAAAAATAGGCAGCCATATAGATAGTTTTTGGCTAGACAACACATTGAAAATAACCCCCGATGAACAACTAGGGCTGGTAAAAAAACTATATTTCGGGCAGTTGGGCTTTCAAAAGCGCACGCAGGACATCGTGAAAAAAGTAATGCTGCAAGAAAGCAATGCCAACTACAGGCTAAGCTATAAAACAGGCTGGGGCTTTAAAGAAAATGGCAACAGCGTTGGCTGGACGGTAGGCTGGATTGAAGAAAACCATCACCCCTATTTCTTTGTCTTGAACATTGAAGGGCCGCATATAATGGATATGCCTACCATCAGGAAAAACATATTGACAAGCATTTTGAAGAAAGAGGATTTTTTTGAAGGCCGGAAATAGTATAGTGTTACTATTCCACCCGTCGGATATAATTTTTTAGCCACAAAAACACGAAGAAACACTAAGAAAAATAAGGGTAAAAGATATTGCTACATAAGAGTTTTCTTCTTTTTCTTTTCTTCTTCCCTTAACCTTTGTGCTTCTTTGTGCCTTCGTGGCAGATTAACCAAACTTGTACCTGAGTAGTAGCCTATTTTCTTTCTTCCCTTTTTGAAAACTTATATAGCGAGCAGTTGCCAAACATGCTGTAAATTCATTTTCTTTGCATATACAGCACAATAAATTTAAAATGCTAAATGCTTGCAATTACATTGAATAAGCTGAGGGGAGCAGCAACAAGTTTTATATCAAAAAAAGTGCATATTGGCCTTTGGCATATAAGTATGCCTGTATTTATATGGTTTTTACTAACCATTGTAGCGGTGCTGCTGGAAATGAGTAGGGGCATAGACGATATTAACAATTATATTATATACAAACAAGTTTTTTGGCATCTTACAAAGCACCAGAACCTATTTGCAACCTACCCAAATGAATATTGGGACTTAAACCATTATGGGCCATTATTTGCCATTGTAATTGCCCCTTTTGCCCTGATGCCTGTTTATATAGGATGCTTTTTTTGGTGTATTGCCAACGCATGGGTTTTGTATTGGGCCATACAAAAATTGCCTATAGCCAATGCTGCAAAAATGAGTATTTACCTGATTGCCGCTGTAGAGCTAATGACCTCTATACATAATGTGCAGTTCAATGCCATGATTACAGGCTTTATTATACTATCGTTTGTATTTGTAGAAGAAGGTAACGATTTTTGGGCAACTTTTTTTATAGTAATAGGCTTCCTTACCAAAATTTATGGCATTGGTGGGTTAGCCTTTTTTCTATTTAGCAAAAACAAAATACGCTTTATTTGGTCATTTGTTTTTTGGCTAGTCATATTGTTTGCCTTGCCTGTTATCATTACATCCCCTGCTTTCCTAGTACAATCTTATAAAGATTGGTACAGTAGCTTGGTAGAAAAAAACATAGCCAACATCAACCTGTCGGCTGTTGGCGGCATGCAGGATATTAGTGCCATGGGTTTTATACGCCGTGTTTCGCATTATTACAGTATGCCTAGTTGGTGGGTGCTTGCACCTGCTATGTTACTATATGTTTTACCAATTATTAGGTTTAAACAATATCAACATTTGCCATTTAGGCTGTTGTATTTGGCTATAACCTTAATTGGCGTGGTGGTGCTTAGCTCCTCTGCCGAAAGCCCTACTTATGTTATTGCAGTTGTGGGCGTGGCTATATGGTTTATTGCACAGGAAAAACCCTTGTCAAGCTGGAAAAAATGGCTACTTTGTTTTGTAATTATTTTTACTAGCTTTTCTTCAACAGATTTTTTCCCCCCATATGTACGGCAGCATTTTATCACGGCATATAGCATTAAGGCGTTGCCATGTAGCTTGGTTTGGCTAGCTACGGCATATCAATTGTTAGTTTCCGGGTTTTCAGTTTCTCAAGCCAAAATTGCAGAAGGATGAAAAAAAATGTTTCCATAGTAATACCTGTTTATAATGAAGCAAAAAATATAGCTAATATCCTGCGTGCAATAAACAATGTGCTTCAGCCTATGCAGGCAAAATATAGCTTCACTGTTACTTTTATTGACGACGGCAGCAGAGATGGCACCCTGCAGGTAATAAAAGAACAGGCGGCAAAGAACCAACATATTTTTTTTGTGTCTTTTTCTAAAAACTTCGGGCATCAAAATGCCCTCAAAGCTGGCTTTGATGTAAGCAATGCGGATTGCGTGATAACAATGGATGGCGATTTGCAGCACCCGCCCGAATTGCTAGCACCTATGCTAGAGCAATGGGAAACAGGTTCTGACGTTGTTTTTACGGTACGGCAAGACCAAAAGGAACTGTCGTATTTCAAGCGGAAGTCGAGCATGTGGTTCTATAATGTTTTAAATAGCCTTAGCGATATAGAAATAGAAAGCGGTACGGCCGATTTCAGGTTAATGGACAAAAGGGTAGTGGACATACTTAAAACATTTGAAGAAGTTGACCTTTTTTGGCGTGGGCTGGTAAAATGGCTTGGTTTTAAGCAGTCGTCCATAGAATATATGCCCGCCGAACGAACTGAAGGGCAAAGCAAATATACCTACAAAAAAATGGTGCAGTTTGCACTAAAAGGCATTACTTCTTTTAGCACCAAGCCATTATCTATCGCCATATATGTTGGCTTTACTTTTTCACTATTGTCTTTGCTTTATGTGCCGTATGTATTGTACAGTTTGTGGAGGGGGAACAATTTAAGCGGTTGGGCTAGCATTATTGTAACAATCGCTTTTTTTGGGGGCTTGCAGCTAACTATTTTGGGCATCATTGGTATGTACCTAGGCAAATTATTTATCCAAAGCAAAAACAGGCCGCACTATATTATTAATGAAACAAACATTAAGTGATGCGGCATATTTTATTGAGTTTTGACGTGGAAGAATTTGACATGCCGCTGGAGTATAACCAACCGATTGCCCTAAGCGAGCAATTGGAAATAGGCAGGCTAGGGCTTGAAGCAATTATGCCTTTTTTAAAAGATAAAAACATAACTGCCACTCTTTTTACAACCGCTACTTACGCTATCCATTTCCCCGATACCATCAGGCAGCTAGCAACGCAGCACGAAATTGCATCGCATACTTATTATCATTCCGAGTTTGAAAATAAGCATCTCCTAGCATCAAAACTAAAACTAGAAGCCATTACAGGCAAACCCGTAACAGGCTTGCGTATGCCCCGAATGCGAAAGGTAGAAATGAGTGAGGTGATAAAAGCAGGGTATGCCTACGATTCGTCTATAAACCCAACATGGCTTCCTGGCAGATACAACAACAGGCACTTGCCCCGCACAAAGTACATTGATGATGGCATGGTACGCATACCGGCATCGGTAAGCCCCAACTTGCGTATCCCTTTGTTTTGGCTGGCTTTTAAAAATTTCCCTTACGCTGCTTTCAAAAGTTTGGCATTGCAAACTTTGCGGAAAGACAGCTATATATGCCTTTATTTCCACCCATGGGAATTTACAGATGCCATAAAAGAAACGGCATTGCCTGTCTACACAAAAAGATGGTGCGGACAGCAATTGGTTGATAGGTTAGGTTGGTTGATAAAAGACTTGGCGAAAGAAGGGGAGTTTGTTTCGATGCAGCAATGGTTGGAAGATGGGTATTTGTAGCCACAAAGCCTAATAAGCAAAAAGAAAAAAACTATGTGCCAATACAAGCAATTAATTTTTATCCCTTTGTTTATTTGATAGGTTTATTTTCGGGGGCAGTCATAAAAAAAGAAGCGCAAGTATTTTAGCAAACGCTTGCGCTTCTTTTTTGCCATACTTGGCATTTGGAATTAAAAATTATTCAGTAGCCCTGTCAATACAAATGTAAATACATACAACAAGGTTGTAATGAACGAGAAAAGCCTGATAAAGGCAACGCTATCAGTCATTTGCTTGATTACAAAACTTGCAATCATTGCAAAAATAGCGGTTACAAACCCAATGACCATTAATGTATGCCCCAAGGTAATGCTCACAATATTGGTTGGTACTTTGTCAAAGTCGCAAAACATTAGGAATACATATAATAAAAAGCTTGTACAAAGCACAACAATTGTTGCTTCGCTTATTTTGTTGTAAGTTGATGTTGTCATGTTTATCAGTATTAAATTGTGAAAAATCGTATCGCTATTTTAATTTGTTGAAAATTTTCTATTTTATTTATGTTTCATGCAGCGTTATTGAAAAAGCATTTGTCCTATTTATAATGTCTTATACAAAGTTGTAAGCACAAATTTTGAAACGAATTTTTAAGTTTACTGTAAGCTATATCCAAAATAAGGCACAATTTGTTATGCGATTAACTCTTAATTAAAAGTTAAAAACAACAGCTAGTGAATTGCTATTTTCATGCCAACATTTAAAGTTTGCAATTCAAAATTGATAATCTTTGTCCTACTGCTGAATTTCTTTGCAATTTTCTGTGCTTTCCGCCCTTGTATTTCACCCAACAAGTATGTATTTTATTTATCCCTTAATAATCTTTTGCACTTTGAATAAATTAATTAATAATTTTTGGGCATAATAAAATTTTTTCGCATCTTTTTCATAAGCCCTTAATAGCTTAAGTGCAAGGCGATATACTTTTATTATGCCCAATAACCTCCTATAAATAAATAAACTCAATATTTACGAAAGGCTTGATTCAACCGTTTTTTTAATCCCATTCAAATGCACTTTGCTTTTGCTAAGCAAAGACTCTGCATCGTTCTTGATGCTTTCATATTTGTCTGTTAGTTCATCCAGCACATCATCAAATTTATCTTTTAGATCTTCGCCTTTTTGTGCTATTTTCTTTCTTGTCCTTGCTCCTTTTTCTGGGGCAAACAATAATCCTGCTGCTGCGCCTACTACAAGGCCAGCCAAAACGCCTGCTACTACTTTACCTGTTGACATGATTTGTTTGTTTAAAAGGTGATTAAATTAATTTTAAAAAAAAGGTTGTAAGCCAATATCCTTTTATGAGGCAACTTGCACCCTCTCTAATAAATCCAAGAATAATGCCAGTTCTTTACTGTAGAATGCAATACACCGATTTTTTTATGCTTTTTATGTTGCTTGGCAACCTTTTTCGGGAACGTTTCCGAAATTTTGGCAGCCCCACGTCTTTTTAACTTTTATATTTTTATACACTGCATCGGCATGATTGGTTTACAAGAAAGCCAAACTTCTCTTATATTGCAGCCTCATACATTTTATCCACCACTCATATCTTGTTTAAACATGAAAAAGTACAAACCAGGGGTTCTTTTTGGGGAAGAATTAGAAGCTCTTTTAAAGGATGCGAAAGAAAATGAATTTGCGTTGCCAGCCGTAAACACCATTGGCACCAACACCATCAATGCTGTTTTAGAAACTGCTGCAAAGGTAAATTCGCCTGTTATTATCCAGTTTTCTAATGGTGGCGCACAGTTTATAGCTGGCAAAGGCATGCCAAACGGCAACTACGAAGCCAATATAGCTGGTGGTGTATCCGGTGCTTTACATATACATAATGTAGCAAAATACTATGGCGTGCCAGTAGTGCTGCATACAGACCATGCTGCAAAAAAATGGTTGCCATGGATTAGCGGCCTTATAGATGCGGGTGAACAATTTTACAAAGAAAAAGGGCAGCCCCTGTTCAGCTCGCACATGTTGGATTTGAGCGAAGAAACTTTGGAAGAAAATATACATACTTCTGTAGAATTCTATAAAAGGATGAAACCACTAGGCATGGCCATAGAAATAGAACTAGGCGTAACTGGTGGCGAAGAAGATGGGGTTGATAATAGCGATGTAGAAAACGACAAGCTGTACACACAACCACAGGACGTTGCTTATTCTTTTAAAGAATTAAGCAAAGTGGGTAATCTATTCACCATTGCTGCTGCTTTTGGCAATGTGCATGGCGTTTACAAACCAGGCAATGTAGAACTTAGACCTATTATATTAAAAAATAGCCAAGACTATATACAAAAAGAACTAGGCTTGGGGCCAAAACCTGTTTACTTCGTGTTCCACGGAGGCAGCGGTTCCCCTCAAGAGCAAATAAGGGAAGCAATAGGCTATGGTGCTATCAAGATGAATATTGACACCGATTTGCAATGGGCTTTCTGGGAAGGCATTTTAAACAATTACAAAAAATACGAAGGTTACCTGCAAGGCCAGCTTGGCAACCCCGAAGGGGCCGATAAGCCAAACAAAAAGCATTACGACCCACGCGTATGGCTGCGCAAGGCAGAAGAAAGCTTCAGCAAACGCTTGGAAATAGCTTTTGAAGACTTGAACTGTATTAATAGGAATGCGTAATAAAGTCGTAAGTCATAAGTAGTTAGCCTGTTGTCTAGCTTTAGAATATTGAAAAGGAGATAATGGTTGTTTTCAACTGTTATCTCCTTTTTTTGATTTATTTATTCCTTAATTTTGAAATGTACAAAGCATTTATATTTTAAGCCATGAAAATATTACTAGATGTGCCAGATAAAAAGGCACAATCCATATTAGAAGTGTTGCAAAGCATTCCGAAAGTGAAGGCCAAGCAAATTACCGATGCAAAATCGGCAATAATGGAAGATATAAGGGAGGCAGTAGAAGAAATGAAACTAATTAGGGCAGGCAAAAAAGAAGCCCGCAACGCAGAAGATTTTTTAAATGGCTTATAATGTAAAATCAATTGACGTTTTTGAACGGCAGGCAAGTAAGCTGGTCAAAAAGTATGTTTCTTTAAAGAGAGAACTACTGGACACCATAGCAACTTTAAAAGAAAATCCAGTACAAGGTGCTGCAATTGGTAAAAACTGCTTTAAAATACGCATTTCTATTGCTTCTAAAGGAAAAGGCAAAAGTGGAGGAGCGAGGTTAATTACGCATTTTGTTGTAACCGATAAAACCGTTTACCTCTTATCAATATACGATAAATCAGAAAAAGAAAATTTGTCAGATAAAGAGTTAGTCGAATTGCTTAAAAATATTGCCATGTAGGGTTTAAGCCCTTCTTGAATCTTGTACTTTTTTATTGGGTGCATTTCAAAATTTTATTTTTTTGTTGTTTTCTATTGTGCAGAAACAGGATATATTTAATTTTATTTACCTAAGGAAGTCGCTTGACGTTTGAGATTCAAAAAGCATCCTATATGGGGGAAATTTGGGATACTCATGGGGGCATATTTCCCCCATATAGGATTTTTATTTTGGGCTTTATACGTATCAATGCCAACTTTACAGTAAAACAGTAACTAGCCACATTTGCTTTAGCTCCTGCCCAAGCTGGTAATTGGCTGGGGAAAATGATAATTCACCGTCAAAATCT
This sequence comes from Parasediminibacterium schistidii, assembly GCF_046546515.1. Lineage (NCBI taxonomy): Bacteria > Pseudomonadati > Bacteroidota > Chitinophagia > Chitinophagales > Chitinophagaceae > Parasediminibacterium > Parasediminibacterium schistidii. Next base: position 128,203 of record NZ_JBKHKJ010000009.1, read on the forward strand.
TATCAGTCTATTATCAATAAATTATCAGTTTCTTATAATAAAACTATCATTCCATTATCAATGAATTATAATAAAATTCACTTAAATTATAATAAAAAAAGAGGCTTAAAAAATATAAACAACTGAATATCAATGAATTATAGGCAAAAAGGGAAATGGTAAAAAAAATAAATATCGGAAAAAGAAGAAAAAGCCATTTTAAATCTTCGCTTAGTTCTTCAATTTCCCCTCTTCCTTTCCCCATCTCCAATGGGAGAGGGCTGGGGTGAGGTTGAAGGGTTTATGCAGCTATTACCATCAATTATGTATGTTTTTGATAAATAAAAAAAGGGGAATATAAAGCGAAGATTTGAAATGCACCCAATCATTTTATCAGTGAGATAAACTTCTTTTTCTTGTCCTTCATCGTGTTTTGGTGCCTTTGTGGCAAAAAAGCCTCTTTGTGCCTTCGTGGCTACTTGCTTAAAATTGCACCTGTATCAAATTATCATTACCTTTACCGCCTTTGATTAGCATATTTTATACATGAAAAAAGAACATCTAGAAGATATGGATAATATTTTTACAGGTTTAGAAGAAGATTCGCACCAGGAAGAAACGGGGCGGCGAAGCTGGTTTAAACGCAGGAAAAAAGGTATCCTTACTTCTACTGCCGATAAAAAAGAAACACCCGAGGGCTTGTGGAACAAATGCCCGGAGTGCAACTTTATATCTACAACCACCGACCTGAAAGAAAACCTATTTGTTTGCACCAAGTGCAATTACCACCACCGCATAGGCAGCGACGAATACTACGACATACTTTTTGACGAGCAAGAATTTACTGAACTGTTCGACAATATAAAAAGCAAGGATTTTTTAAATTTTACCGATTTAAAAAATTACCAGAAACGCTTGGATGACATACACGCCAAAACCGATTTGAAAGACAGTATGCGTGTTGCCGTGGGCAAAGTAAATGGCGAGGAACTGGTAATAGCCTGCATGGATTTTGAATTTATAGGCGGTAGCCTTGGCAGCGTGATGGGCGAAAAATTTAGTCGTGCAGTTGACTATTGCTTGAAAAACAAACTGCCATACCTAGTAATAAGCAAGAGCGGTGGGGCTAGGATGATGGAAAGTGCCTTTAGCCTAATGCAATTGGCCAAAACTAGTGGCAAGTTATCACAACTAAGCGATGCCAAACTTCCATATTTCTCCCTGCTTACCGACCCTACTTTTGGAGGCATTTCTGCTAGCTTTGGTATGCTGGGCGACCTAAACTTTGCCGAACCCGGCGCTTTGATTGGTTTTGCAGGCCCGCGGGTAATAAAAGAAACTATTAAAAAAGACTTGCCTCCTGGCTTCCAGCGCAGCGAATTTTTGGTCGATCATGGTTTCCTCGATTTTATACAGGATAGGAAAACATTAAAAGCCAAATTGTCGCAATTGATTGCCCTATTTAGAAACTAAGTATCCTATTTTGAATTTTAAATTTTGCATTTTAAATTGGGCAAGCCAGTAATTCAAAATTCAAAATTCAAAATTTAAAATTCCGCTACCGTGACAAAAGAAATGAACAACAGGCAGGCCTATTTCAACTACGCCATAGAAGACAAATATGTGGCGGGCGTGGCATTGATGGGCACGGAGGTAAAAAGCATTCGGGAAGGCAAAGTAAGCTTTAACGATGCCTTTTGCCTGTTCGCCAACAACGAGCTTTGGGTGCGTGGGCTGTACATAGCCGAGTATAAATTAGGCACAACCAACAACCATATTTCTGTACACGACCGCAAGTTGTTGCTGCACAAAAAAGAACTTAAAAAACTAGAAGCCAAAACAAAGGAAAGGGGCTACACCATTGTGCCACTAAAAGTATTTTTTACAGAGGAGCATTTTGTTAAAATAGAAATAGGCCTTGGCCGTGGCAAAAAAGACCACGACAAACGCCAAACCATCAAAGAAAGGGATTCTAAAAAAGAGATAAAGCAGTATTTGTTGAAATAGGTGATTTGCCCTTTATTTGCAAAAACACCAAAATATTTAGCTGATGCAGCAATGCTTTAAACTGATATTCTTTTTTTGCCTAGCAATTACGCTCATTTCATGTTCCGAAATGCATGTTGCCCATAATTCCTCTAAATCATTTGGGTTTGATGATTATGAAACAACAGCAAAAACCCTGGCCATTATGCCCTTTACACTTTGGGTAGGTTCTAATGCCAATCCTAAACAAAATGCGGCGAATGCACAGCGAGAAGCAAAAGAGAAAAAAGCTTATGAAATACAGTCTTTGTATCAAAAATGGTTTGCAGAAAAAGAATATAAATACACCATTACCATTCAAAAAGCAAGAAAAACAGATTCCTTATTAAGGAAAGCCAATATTGGTTACGCTGATTTGTATGGGATAGACAAAGCCGCTTTGTGCAAATATCTTGGCGTAGATGGTGTTATGTTTGGTAGCATCACTATGTCTAACCCAGATTATGATTTTGGCACAGACCTAGGGTTAAATGCAGCTACCGCAATTGCTACTAACAGCAGTTTTGCCGTTGGCCAAAGTGCAAATAATGTTACCAATAGTATGTTTATCTACGATACAACAGGCCAAGTAATCTGGCAATATAAAAGTAAACAATGGGGACCTACCAATAATTCAGCCACGCTGCTAGCCAATAATTATTTTGAGGTTGTATCAAGGGAATTTCCCTTTAGGAAAAGAAAGAAAAACAATTAATCCTCTATTCTCTATTCTTATTTTACCCTTAAAATTTTGTGCATCTTTGTGTCTTCGTGCCTTCGTGGCAAATTAACCAAACTTGCTCCTAAGTAATAGGTTTTACCTAATTATCGTTACCGACCCACTCATTGTTTGCCGCCCATTTTTGGGCGAGATTATATAATAATATGTGCCTACTGGCAAAGGATTGCCATGGTATGTACCATCCCAAGGGGTATAGTAGCCTTCAGATTTATAAACCAGTTGGCCAGATCGGTCAAAAACCTGCACCACGGCATCGGGGTAGGCATCCAAGTTTTTTAGTTTCCAAGTGTCATTTCTTGTGTCTCCATTGGGCGAAAACACGTTGGGCACAGCAGGGGGGTGCAGTATAATCAGTGTGGTATGACCACTAGCAGGACAGCCAATGGTATCAGTAACCGTAAGGGTATAGCCCAAGGAATCTACATGGGGAAGAAATGGCAAAACTGCTATTGTAGCACTCGTGTCAGGGTTGCTGAGGTAATCAATAGGCAACCAACGATAAACAAGGGGAGTATCTGTTACTGCAAGTGGCTTTAGCACCACAGGGCTACCATCCAGCACATATACCTGATCTGCCAATGTTATAGACGGTGAAGGCAGCACTTTTATTGCTTGCCCGGCAGTATCTGCACAACCCACTTTTGTGGTGTATTTATATACTGTATAATAGCTGCCGGGGGCTAATGGTTGTGGATTAAAAATACCATTGCCGTTTACGCCCGTGCCAGAAAAAAGCGGAGTGCCATCGCCGCCGCTTTGCTCTAATACCAAGGGCAAAAGGCTAATGGGATCTGAACCAGTGCAAATCCTTTTCACTGGCGAAAACGCTACTTCTGGGCTTGGGTTTAATGTTATATCCTGCGTGGCATCATTGCTGCATACCCCACCGGAATATACCGCTACCCTTATGGTATATTGTTTTGCACTAGGTGATGTTGGCGGCAAAGCTGGATACAAATGGCTAAACTGCTGCCCGGTAATGGGGTTTTCGTACACGTCTTTTACTGTTGGTTTATTTGCATTGTCCCAATAAACTTCCAGCTTGGTAATTGTGCCAAAATCGGGGTTTGTAGAATTATTGATAATGGTAACCGAGTCTTTGCTGCACAATATGTTTGATTGGCTAGGGCTTTGTTTTAGTACAAAACTAGCCGAAGGGTTTGTGCCATTTACCACAAACAATTGTGTTTTCACAGCCACGCAGCCTTTGCTAGATGTTACAGTATCGCTTACAAAATAATTGCCCACTTGGCTGTACTTTACCTGCTGGATTGATTGGTGTGATGATGTTGGCAATGCAGATGCGCTGCCAAAATTCCAGCTATAGGCAAGTTGCTCTGAAGGATCTGCAATGGAAGAAGTATCCTTAAAATTGGCAAAAGCATCGTTCAGGCAAATTTCAGGCACGGTAAATCCTACATTAGGCAACGGGTTGATGGTGATTGTTTTTTGCATTTTTGTGCTTTTGCAGCCTTTGCTATTTTCTACCATTAGCTGCACCGTATAGCTGCCTGTGGTGGTATAGGCATTTGTAAATGTATTGCCGTTAGTGGTGTCTATCTGCCTGCTATTGCCCATATCCCACTGCCAGCGTGTGATATTGCCCACATTGGGCAAGCTATTGTCGTCAGTGAAAGCAATGGGCTTTGTTTCGCAATATGGGGCAGCAGCAATGGTAAAAGCTGCTTGCGGCAATGGGTTGATAACAATAGGTTTTGTAACCGTGTCGCTGTAGCACCCTGCATTGTTAATGGAGTATAAGGCAATAGGGAATTGATTGGCTGCTGAATATGCTTTTGCTGGGTTTTGCAAGGTGTCGGTTGTGCCATCCCCAAAAGTCCAGAACCATTTTGTTATATGCAAGCCATTATTAATGCTCTGGTCTATTGGGCGAACAGTATCAAGCATACATGCCTCTGCTGGAAGGGAAAAAGCCGTGGCCGGCCTTTGAAAAATATGCAGGGTATAAGCAATGGGCAAAACAGCCTGGCAACCATTGCTATCCACTAAATTAGTAATAGTATAAGTAGTGGTAGCTGTTGGCGACACAAAAAACATAAAAGGCGACACGGTAATATTGCTAACAGTGGTTGTTTGTACGCCATCGGAATAGGCCAACTGCCATGGGGCTTTGCCCGTTAACGAAATGCTCACTGCTTTTTGCTTGCCTATGCACAAACTGTCGCCGCCACTAAAAACAGCAGTGGGCAATTGATTTACAAATACCGTGGCCGATGTGCCAGGTTTATTTGTTACTGCCCCAGTGTTGCAAGGCGTGGCATCAGTAAGGTTAATGATGCTATAGGTTGTAGTTTGTGATGGTGCTACTGAAAAACTATAAGTCGATGAAGGAATATTAGTAATTGTATCATTTTTGCTACCGTCAGTATAAATCATTTTCCACGGTGCTTTGCCTGTTAGCGACACGGTTAGTGTTGCTGTATTGCCTAAGCAAACGATGTCATTTTTACTAAATGCTGCCGTTGCCAAAGGATAAATGGTAATATGCACGCTGTCGGTAAAATTGCCGCAACCCTGCACATTGGCTGTTACTATATAAGTACCCGAATTAGCTGGTTGTGCATTGGTTATGCTAGGGTTGTAGATAGTGCTGCTAAAGCCTAGCGGGCCTCTCCAGTTGTATTGTGTATTGGGGTATTGGTTGGCCTGCAACTGAATGTTTTTATTGTCGCATACATTGCTCACAGGTATTGGAGCAAGGCTGCCTAAGCCATAGTTGGAAAAATAGCCTAAGCGGGTACCTGTACCAACGGCACCATTTAAAAAGCCAATATGGAATAAGCCAGAGGTATTTGAAACACTTGTAACTGCCCCAGCAAATACTACATTGTTTATATTGGGTAAATTAGCTGTTGTTATCCTTGCCACTTTCCATATACCATTTGTACCTGACACATCTTGGAACATACTAGCGGTAATGATGCCTGCAGCCCCGTTCACCAAAAAATTATTTACTTCTGTTTGCTTGCACAATACATTTAGCTGAAAATACTCTGTGGTTGATCGCACAAAAGAAACATTTTGCGAACCCGTGCACTCTATGCCGGGTAATGATGTAGCCGCTACTTCTTGCTGTACACCTGTCAATTGCAATACATACACAGGGTTGTCTGTGGCAATATACGCATTGGCATCCGTGAATGCGCCTTGGTACGACTGCCCCCTATTGATTTTAGCCATGGCAGTGCCATTTACAGAAACAGTAGTATTGTCACTAATAGCCCATACAAAAAAATAATCGCCATTGTTGTTTGGGGGGTTATTCAAATCGCCCCTTACTAAAATAAATTGATTGCCAGCTATTGCTTCTGGCACAATTTGGTCGCCAATTAAGTCGTAATGCGTACCAAGCTGTACCGAGTCGTCAAAAATGGTAACACAGATTGGCTTGTCCGATTTCACGGCACTGCCACCCAAATGCCCCCCTGCGGCAATGCTAGCAGCAATGACAGCATAGGACTGCCCTTTGTTCAGCGTTATGGAAAATGGCACTCCAGCAAGGTGCCCAATGGAATCTGGCTTAGTAAGCGTAACGGTAACGGTAGTATTGTCTTCTGTTGCAACAATCACAAACCCGTTTTTTGCGGGCGGGTTCAGCTTGTCTTTATCATTAAAAAGTGTTTGTGCTGGTATTAAAAAAGAATAACCAGTAGCTATTTTTCCTTTTAATGGGAAAATTTCTGGGTTGTGTACTTTGCCCACTTCATAATAAGCAGAAATGGTGGCCGTGGCAGCTATTTTAATACCATAGTTTAATACAGTATTGCCAGGCTTGTTTTCTATTAAATCTATTTGCGTGGTAAGGTCAACAGTGGTAGCACTGTTTGCGCTTAAATGAAAGCTATAGGGCACAAAGGAAGGGTTAGCAGGTTCTGAAATGCTAATGTCTGCTGGCTGGTTGTAAGTAGCCATGCGCACCACAATAGGCTTGTTCTCATGTCCTGGCGTTACGGCAGGGGCAGCAAACCAAAATGTAGTGTCAGCTTGGGCATTTGCGCTAAACATTGCCAGAAAGGCAAGTAACAAACCAGCAAACTGCCTTGTAATATTCATAATAAATGGAAATGAATGTGTGCCTGACAAATTTACAAGGTAAAAGTTTAACGATTGTTAATGAAAAAACAAGGGTGCATAAAAGTTTTTCGCTTTTTAGTGAAAAAAAACCCTAGTACCACCCTGCCCGCCACTTATCCCAAAAAGCCGGAACAAACACCCCACGGGCAAGAAGATGGGATGCAAAACGAGAACACTTATACAATTTCTACCCTATTACTTTTTCTAGGTTTTTTATTAAAATAGTTTCAGGTTTGACAGTTTTCGGTCTTTTTTCCTATTTGCGATTTTTTGAAAAATCGTTCTCAGGTCTTTAAGTCATTGATTATCAATAATAACGGCAAAATTTTATGCGTATTTTGTGCCTATTTTTGGAGTAATTTTTGCCTATTTTTTGCCTATTTTATGCTCATTTTGTGCGTACTTTCTGCGTAATTTACAGCCATCAATACAAGGTTAATTTTTTAAGCTAAAACTATCTTAATATTAATAAAAAAAGAACTTTGATGCAAGTACTGGTTGATAGCTCGTAAAATACATTTAGCTTGGGTTTTTAGCAAGTGCATTTCTGGCACAAAGATAAGGTTTTTAAAGATTGGGGAATATCGCCACAAAGCTAAAACTCCTATACAACCAATTAGACACCAATGCACAAATAGCACTAATTTTTTTATTAATTGGTTGTTTTTAGCTAAACACCAGTTGCTTGTAGGGAGACTTTTATGCACCCAAAAAAAGGCTTGATAGATTTTTCGTAATATGCCTATTATATAACCCCGTTATTTCACGGGTTTAAAAAACCGTAGTTCCACGGATTGCGTGTTAGAAGAATAGCTTCTACATTTGTTATTCCTATAAAAGCCTAATCTTTGTTTCATTACGTGGGGTATGAAGCTAGGATGCAAAAAGGCTCCAGGTGTAAAAGCATGTAGCCTTTGTTGTCAATCGAAACAAACAGCATACAGTAAATTTAAAAGGCGGCACTTTTCTAGGTGCTGCCTTAATTATTTTTTTTGCTATTTAATAGTTTTTTAAAAATATAATGTGCTAATTGCCAAAAAAATAGCCAAGAAGGCAGGAAAAAACGAAGAGATACAAAGAAAAATATAACGGCTATCGTATGATACAAAGTTCTCGCTTTTCTTCTTTCCTTTGTGCCACTTTGAACCTTCGTGGCCATTAATTTTAATTTTTACTTGGCATTCTTAATCACGCCAATGGCGTCATCCTTTTTACCAAAATCCTCTTTCCTTACCACGGATAATTGTTGATGTGGCCTTTTCTTAGTTTTTGTAAGTATAAACACGCCACAAAAAAACAATGCTATTTGCAGCAATATTACTTTGGTGCACCCTAAAGGAAGCGCAAAATAAGTAGCTACTATAAATAAAATGGCTACTGATACCAAGGTAAACAGTATTTGTTTATGATTGAAGCCCCTGTCTAGCAGCAGGTGGTGCAAATGATTTCTGTCTGGCGAAAAGGGCGATCGGCCATGTAGTATCCTGATGCCAAATACCCTTAAAGTATCTAAAAGCGGCACCAGCAGTATGCCAAAACCCATGGCAGGGGATGTTTGTTTGGGTATATAAACGCTGGCTGCAGCTGTTTCTACAAAATGGATTACTAAAATAGCGTTGATTAGGCCTACAAGCATAGATCCCGTATCACCCATGAATATTTTAGCTGGAGAGTAGTTATATATTAAAAAAGCAAAAAGGCTAGCCGCCAATACAAAGCCCATCAAGGCATAAAACAAATCACCGTTAAGGTAGAAAAATGTACCAAACACCGATGCGGTGAGGATGCCTAAGCTACCAGCAAGCCCATCTATGCCGTCAATCAGGTTAAAGGCGTTCATTATCACAATAATAGTAGTGAGTGTAAGCAGGTAACTAAAAGACTCAAGTATATAGGTAACCCCCATGAAGCCATACATATTCGTTAGTACAAGGTTTGCCTTGAATATGAGGATAATAGAAACAATAAGCTGCCCTAATAATTTTTTCATGGGGCGGAGCTTTAGGATATCGTCTTTTACCCCGTAGAAGAAAACTACTAGGAACGATGCATAATAATATTGTAATTGTTTATCTACAGCACTAATATGTACCGTGAGCAAAAGGCCCATCATAAAACCAATAAAAATACCCAGCCCACCCAAGGAGGGTATCGGTTTTCTATGCACTTTGCGCTCATCGGGGTGGTCGTATAGCTTTATCTGGTCAGCTAGTTTAATAATAATGGGCATAGCATAAAAACTAATGATAAATGCTATGATAACACCAATAATAATATTGCCCATGGATTGTAATTTATTGTTTTTTTAATGGCAAGGCGTTGAAACGCTGGGGTATAAATTCACTGTGAAAGTATTATTTTTTTACCAAAAATATAAGAACAAAAATTGAACCAGTTGCAAATTCGCTTCATTGTATTATATAAACCGCTTGGAGTATGGCATTATTAGTTCAAACCATTCTTATGGGCAAACACCTTTATGGAAAATATGTATGGCAGTATCTCATTTAAAAAATATATTGCCATGAACAAGAACATGATTTTAACTGCCGATGTCTTAGACATTATTTTTGATGGGAGGAACAAAGCCTACGGTGCTTACAACCTCCGCAAAACCTATAGCAAGAGGGTTGCCTATGCTTTGCTAGGCACATTTTCTATTTGCTTAGCACTTTTTTTGGGTATTGTGCTTGCCAATTCTTTCCACAAGAACAAACCCGTTATGGAAATATCGGACATGTTTACACTAAAGGAATTGCCGTCAGAAGCCCCCAAAGCCATCCCCCCACCCCCACCCCCACCAATGCCCAAGGTAGAGCAAACCCAAGTGGATATAAAACAGTTTACGAAGCCTCAAATTGTAATAGACGACCAAGTAAAAGAAACGCCACCCGAATTAAAAGAACTGGAAAAATCGGCCATTGGCGATTATAATAAAGAGGGTATAAAAGGAGATGAGATTGTTGCACCGCCCATTGAAACCAAAGGGACAGGGCTGGTAGAAGCACTCGCGAAGAAAGCAATTGATGAAGACCCACAGTTTACATCCGTGCAGATAGAAGCGGAGTTCCCAGGCGGGAGGGATGCCTGGCGAAAGTTTCTGGAAAAGAACCTGAAACAGGAACTGCCTGCCGAAAGCGGTGCGCCTCCTGGCAAATACACTGTGGTGGTTTCTTTCCTAGTAGATAAAAATGGCAATGTTAGCGATGTGGTTGCCGAAAACGACCCAACCTATGGCACTGCCTCAGAAGCAGTAAGGGTAATTAAAAAAGGCCCATCTTGGAAACCTGCCATCCAAAACGGCAGAAATGTCGCTTACCGTATGCGGCAGGCCATTTCCTTTATAGTATCTGAGTAGTAGCCAAAGCATTTTAAAATTGACTAAACAATAAAAGCTGCCCAAATAATGAGGCAGCTTTTATTGTAACTATAAATTGAGAAATTTAATCTTTTACAAATCTGTAATGGGGCTAAACTTAGGCACAAAGGCTTTCATGATGCCCCATGCAATTAAATAGGCCAATGCACATACTGTAAACATGATACCATAAGCAACGGAAACGTTTGAAGAAATGAAATGCCTCGCTTCTGCAAGCATGTTCGTATCTATCAGTACACTTTTTAGGTTATCCATTTTTACCTTATCCAAAGGAATAGCTGTAGTAGCTTTGATAAGACCTGCATTTGCTGCTTCCATTACTCCTTTTATACGGTATTTATCTTCAAGCCCACCAGCAAGTAATTGAACCAGAACACCACCTAGGCCGCCTGCTGCTGCCCCAATTCCTGTAACAGAACCTACTGCTTTCTTAGGGAACATATCTGATACAGTAGTAAACAAATTTGCACTCCATGCCTGGTGGGCAGCCCCTCCAATACTAATGACGGCAACAGCAGCTACAATACCAAAACTAGCAGCATATTGTGTACTTAATAATAATAATGGTGCAAAAGCAATAATCAATAAAGCCGTCATCCGGGCTTTGTAGGTTTGCCATCCTTTATTCATAAAAATCATTGGGATAGAACCCCCAAAAATGGATCCTACAATAGCTACCCCATAAACGATAAAGGTAGAAATCATTACCGTATGCTTGGTTGTAATAGGATCCATTCCTACACAGAATTGCTGTTTGATGTAAGTAGGTAGCCAGAATAACAAGAACCACCAAATACCGTCAGTCATGAATTTGCCGAAAACAAATGCCCATGTTTGTCTATAAGTAAGCATTTTGTACCAAGGTACTTTTTCTTTTGCTACTTGGGTTACTACTTCTACTTCATCGCCACTGTGTATGTAGTCGTATTCTGCTTGACTCATTTTCCCTTTAGCAAGTATTTCTTTTGGGGTACCATAAAGAATACTCCAGAAAAACAACCATACAAAACCAATAAACCCGGTAATGATAAAAGCCATCTGCCAACCATGGAATATACCTAAGAAAAGGCCATGGCCTTCGGACGGGTTCCAAGTAGAGAGAATTAAAGGTATAATTAGGGCACAAATCATTGCACCCATATTAGAACCCGAATTAAATATACCCGTAGCCAATGCACGCTCTTTTTTAGGGAACCATTCTGCTACTGTTTTAATGGAAGCGGGAAAGTTTCCTGCTTCACCAGCACCAAAAATTGCCCTTGCCACATTGTGCGCCCACAAGCCAATGCCCATAAAAGCACTGGAGATGCCTGCAACAGACCATAAAATAAGAGAAGCGGCCAGCCCTTTTTTAGTGCCAATTTTATCAATGATAAAACCTGCAAATAAGGTAAACCCTGCATAGAAGCCTGTGAAAATAGCTGTTAAATAGGAAAAATCAGTAGAAGACCATCCAAATCCGTTAGGCTGTGCTGTACAGAAATAATCTTTTAAATAGCCAATTACATTTCTATCCATGTAATTGATAGTAGTAGAAAATAATAGCAAGGCAGCAATAGTCCACCTGTATTTTCCCATTTGTTCTTTAGTCATATATGCAGCTTATTAATTGATAGTTTATAATTGACAATTGATATAAAGGCGAAAATTAGCATTAAAATCTTATTAAAATGTATATTACCCTAAATCAATTTTACAACTATCGGTTTTCAACTTAACCTATCAAATATCCATCAGCAATTATCAATTATTCATTCAAATTAAGGGTTGCCAACCTTTAAAAGCTTGGCAACCCTACTATTACAGAGTAGCAATGGAAAAAAATATACCCCTTCAATTATCAACTATTAATTATCAATTGTCAATTATAAAGCTATCCTTTTACGGTTTTGATAAGTGCCAACGTATCAACAGTCAATTTTGTGAGCGTGCCATAGTCTTTTTGCTCCATCAATTTTTTGCTGATTAGCTTGCTGCCCATGCCTACTGCACACACACCTGCTTTGTACCAGCCAGAAATACTTTCTATTGTAGTATCTACACCACCAGTAGGCATAAAGTAAAGGCTAGGGAAAATATCTTTGATGCTGCTCAAAAACTCTGGACCCAACATATTGCCTGGGAATAGTTTAATAAACGTAACGCCTGCATTTTCTGCGGCGATAATTTCTGTTGGGGTCATGCAACCTGGCGCATACAACATATCAATAGTATCTGCAAACTCAGCTACTTCTTTTACAAAACCTGGGCTAACAATAAAGTCAGCTCCAGCTTCTACATATACTTCTGCTTGTTTCAGGTTTTTGATGGTGCCGATACCCAATTTCAAACCTGGCAATTCGCTATCCCTCAAGGCTACTAACTTACCAAAATTCTTTAATGCTGCTTCGCCACGGTTGGTATATTCCACCGCACGGATACCTGCGTTGTAAATGGTTTTTAAAATATCGATGCTTACTGTTTCGTCTGCATTAAAATAAAGTGGCAACATGCCTTGTTCTATAATCAGGCTGATTATTTCTTGTTTCTTGCTCATAATGATGATGATTTAATTAAAATGGTGGAATGATTTAAAACAAGATTTGGCAACCCTTTTTTAAGTTGCCAAATCTTGTTTATTGCCTTTTGGTTGCATAAAATTTTCGCTTCAAAAAATAGACCTCACCCCAACCCCTCTCCAAAGGAGAGGGGCAAAAGCGAAAACCTTTATGCTCCCTTCGTGCCTTTGTGGCAAGAACCTATATTTTTACTTTAATAACCAGTTTTTTTATCGGCCCTTCGCCAATGCCGGGTGCATGTACGTCTTCTGGGAATAAAATAACAAATTGCCCATTGGTAACTTGGAAAGTCATGTCTGGGGCATCACTGTAAAAACTTACGTCTTTATCAGGGTTGTATTCCCCTTTTGGCGATACGCATTTTTCACGGGGTTTCCAAGCCATTGCTTCTGTACCGTTTATGCAAACCTGGATGTCGATATGCTTATCGTGGCACTCAAACTTAGCAATAGATTCCTCAGCAGTAACGCCAGGCTTATTGGAAATGATTGCTTTTAAATTATCGCCATCAATTTCATATTTGCCATCTGCAGTGGCAGCAAGGTCTGTGGTAGTAATATATTCAAATGCTTTTGCAAACAATGGATGCACTGCAAAGTATTTCGGTGCATTTTGTATAGTATCTATTATCATTGTCTTTTATTTTAAGGTAAAAGGTGTAGGGCGTAAGGTGTAGGGTATAGGAACTGCCCTACCTTAAACCCTAAACCCTCTACCTTACACCTAAATTATTAACTATCGTTGCACCCTTCCGCTTCCATCACCTTTTACTATGCCCATTACTTCTTCTACGGTTACTTGGTTCAAGTCGCCATGAATGGTATGTTTCAAAGCACTAGCTGCTACGCCAAACTCGGCTGATTCAGCCATTGTTTTTCCGCTTACAAGGCCATAGATAAAGCCGCTTGCAAAGCTGTCGCCACTACCAACACGGTCCACAATGCGAACTTCGTATTCTTTTGTATGGTAAAATTCAGTGCCATCATATACCAATGCACTCCAGCCATTATCAGAAGCACTGTGGCTTTCGCGAAGGGTAGAAGCGATGTATTTGAAACCAAACTTAGCTTGCATTTGCTTGAAAACGCTTTTGTAGCCATCTAGGTTTAATTCGCCTTTGGTTACGTCAGTGCCTTCAGATTTGAAACCTAGTGTAGTATCTGCATCTTCTTCATTACCAATACAAACATCTACATACTGGCAAAGCTTTGTCATTACTTCCCTTGCTTTTTCTTTGCTCCACAATTTTTTACGGTAGTTAAGGTCAATACTGGTAGTAATGCCTTTTGCTTTAGCCGCTTTTAAAGCCTCCAATGTAAGTGCGGCAGCTTTATCGCTCAATGCTGGTGTGATACCAGTAGTATGAAACCAGTCAGCCCCTTCAAATATTTTATCGAAATCAAATTCAGAAGCATCTACATCTGCAATTGCAGCGCCAGCACGGTCATAAATAACTTTACTAGCACGCATTGAAGCACCCGTTTCCAAGAAATAAATACCAATCCTGTCGCCACCCCTTGCAACAAATTGTGTATCAACGCCATAACGACGAAGGTGGTTGATAGCTGCCTGCCCTAAAGCATCTTTAGGCACTTTAGACACGAAACGGCCTTCTAGGCCATAATTACAAATAGCGGCAGCCACGTTTGCTTCGCCGCCACCATAGGTAACATCGAAACTGGTTGACTGCTCAAAACGCTGGAAACCGGGGGTAGATAAACGCATCATTATCTCACCCAGTGTTACTACTTTCTTACTCATTGTTTTTGTTATTGTGGAATTGTGATTAAAAGACTTTATTGGCCTGAATTAGCAATTTTTAGCGTGCAAAGATGCAGGGTATTTTCAGTTCAACCATCCTGAAATTTTCCTGCAACCATCCTGAAATCTAAACTTTACCACAAGGGACACAAAGGATTTGCACAAAGCACACTAGTAAAAATTGATTTATTGGCTGCACCTTACACTCAAAGGACACAAGGTTTATGCGGCAACACTGCTTATTTTTTTAGCGTTTGTGAAAACGCTTTGTGTCCTTTATCTCCCAATTTCCTTTTGTACATTGTGTTTACTATCCCTTGTGTACCTTGTGGTAAAAACATCCTAACCAAAATTATTTCAAGCTGGCAATTGGGGCTGGATCCATATCTGTAAACTCCTTGTTTTCGCCAGCCATAGCCCAGATAAAACCATAGTTTGCCGTTCCGCTGCCAAAGTGTACAGACCATGGTGCTGCTATTACTGCCTCGTGGTTGGCCATGATTAAGTGCCTTGTTTCCTGTGGTTCGCCCATCATGTGGAACACACGTTGTGTTTCAGCCACGTCAAAATAAAAATAGACTTCCATGCGACGGGTATGGGTGTGTGGTGGAACTGAATTCCAAACACTACCTGGATCTAATACTGTAAGCCCCATTACCAACTGGCAACTTTGTATGCCATCGTTGTGGATGTATTTATAGATAGTCCTTTTGTTGGAAGTAGAAATATCGCCCAATGCTACCGGTGCTGCTTGTTCTTTTGTAGATTTTGAGTTAGGGTAAGTATGGTGCGCTGGGGTTGACAATAAGAAGAAATCGGCTGGGGTAGCAGCATCGGCAGAAGTAAAAAACACCTCTTTAGTGCCTTTGCCTAAATAAAGGGCATCTAGTTTTTCCAACTCATATTGCACGCCATCAGCCTCTACCTTTCCTTTACCACCTACATTTATAATGCCTATTTCCCTTCTTTCTAGGAAAAAATTGGCTCTTAACTCAGGTTCATTTGGCAATTGCAATTTTTGGGTAACTGGCTTTGCACCACCAATTATTACCCTGTCGTAATGCGAATACACCAATTTAAGGGTATCGCCTGCTAAAATGCCATCTACTAAAAAATTCTCACGCAACTGCTTGGTTGTCATGGTACTCACCTCTTTCGGGCTATTTTGAAAACGAACCTCCATAATAATTAGGAATTATAAATTAAGAATTAGGAATTGCATACTGCGAATTATAAATTAAGAATATGAATTAAGAGTAGGAGTCTTCACGTTTTAAAATTCCTAATTCCTAATTCTCAATTCCTAATTTATTTACCTCCCCATCCACCCGCCATCCACGATAAGGATTGTGCCATTTACATAGTTGGCTGCTGGTGAACTAAGGAATACAACTGGGCCTTTAAAATCTTCAGGCTCGCCCCAGCGGCCTGCCGGTATCCTGCTAAGGATAGATTTGCTCCTTTCTGCGTCTTCCCGCAAAGCTTGTGTATTATCGGTAGAAATATAACCTGGTGCAATGCCGTTTATGTTCACGCCTTTGCCAGCCCACTCGTTAGCAAATGCTTTTATTAAACTACCCAAAGCTGCCTTGCTTGCTGCATACCCCGGCACCAAGATGCCACCCTGAAAAGTAAGCAAGGAGCAGGTAAACACAATCTTCCCTTCGCCACGGGCGATCATGTCTTTGCCAAATTCACGGGCAAGTATGAATTGGGCGTTCAGGTTAATGTTGATTACCTTGTCCCACATATCATCCGGGTGTTCTGCAATAGGTGTCCTAAGGATTGTACCCGCATTGTTAATCAAAATATCTATTTGCCCCTCGTTGGCTTTCACTTTTTCTATAAAAGCATAGATAGATGCCCTGTCGCCCAAGTCGCACTGATATGCCTTGAACGTGCCGCCAGCAGCTACCACTGCTTTTTCCACATCGCTGCCTTCTGGTGCCAACCTGCTAGATACGCCAATAATATTGGCACCAGCCTCTGCAAGGCCAACTGCCATTGCAAGGCCAATACCGCTGCTGCAACCTGTAACCAAGGCAGTTTTACCTGTTAAATCAAAACTGTTTTTTATGCTCATAATTGTTGTGTATTTGTAATAAGATTTGTTTCTGTAAAAGACTTATCCAAAATGGCGGTTAGAAGATAAAATAGTTGGTTTTCACTGCAAAAATTAAATGATTAAAACAAATGGCCATGTTACTATTACCTAAATCGGCACTAGCGGAGCATACAATCGAAATAGCAGCTACAAACATATTAAGAAACCACAAGTAAAAGCGTTTTTTTGCTAAAGAATTAGCAGGATAGTTCAAAAAAAAGCCGTTTCTGTACAACCTTTTTTTTAGGGAACGATGCCACAAAGGTTTTTTGCCATAAGGCACGAAGGCTCAAAGCATCACGAAGGAGGTAAAGAAGAAAAAAGAAAAAGATAATGGTGATTTTCATTTTGCTTCTTTGCGTTTTCGTGTCTTTGTGGCGATAAAAAATCTTAGCTTTCCTCTCCCCGTTCATGGAACGCCTCGGCATGGTAGCGGCTTAGTTTTACTTCTTGGTAATATTTTCGGTGCTGCATGGGTGTTTTTCCAATAATGGCCTTGAAATGGCGGTTAAAATTTGAGAAATTATTGTAGCCGCTTTCAAAGCATATTTCCGCAACGCTTTTACTGGTTTCTGCCAACAGCTTGGCGGCATGGCCTATGCGCACTTCAATCAGGAACAGCGAAAAAGTTTTCTTCAGCCTCGACTTAAAATACCTGCAAAAAGCCGTGGGTGTCATGTGTGCTACCTTGGCTATTTTTTCTAATGGTATCTCGTGGTGGAAATTTTTAAGTATATACTGGTAAATGGTATTGATGCGGTTGGTTTCATCAGGCGAAAAATCGAATGCAATATCTTTCTCCGAAACGGGCTTTGTCTGGGTGGAATTTGCAATAATGTCCAATATATTCAACAACAACCAAATACGTTTGGTCCCATTGCTTTTTAATAGTTGTTCCAGCAGTAGGGCCACTTCCTCCTTGGTTTCATCTTTTATGCGCACAGCACGGTTTGCTTTTACAAACAGCAAATCCGCCAACAAGCTGTTCTCCGGCAGCTTAAAAAAATCTGCCCCAAGGCACTCGGGCAAGAAATGCACAACGATAGACTCCATTTTTAGGGTAGAGCCTTTTTCCATGTAGCAATCATCGCTTTTCCACAGGTGAGGTAGGTGCGGCCCCAGCAAAATCATGTCCCCCGCCTTGAAGTGGTGTACATGGTTGCCGATAAACTGCCTGCCTATACCTTTTAATATATAGATAAGCTCTATCTCGGGGTGGTGGTGCCATTTGTTGTAAAAATAAGGCAGCACATCGTGCCGCACGCTGAACGAATGCTCGGGCTTTAAATGTATTTTTAAAAGTGCCGGTGTTTTCAAAACTGGTGTTTTATTGTTTTTTCTTTTTTGCTTGATATTTTTACCACAAGGCTCACAAGGGAATTAGGAAACACAAGGAACACAAGGTTATATCATTAGATATATAAGGTAAAGGGCACAAGGAATTTTCACAAATCCAAAAACATAGCAAGATTCCCGCATAGCCTTGTTCTTATTTACCCCCTTTAGGGGGTTGGGGGCAAGTGCAACGTACTAGCTGACATATCGTATTTTACCTTGTGTACTTTGTGTAAACCCCTTGTGTTCCTTGTGGTTAAATTTCCCTTTTACTTTATTTATATATTATGCAAATCAATTGCCTTACAAAACCTCAACACCATAAAAGTAGAATTTTTGGTATTAGATTGATACATAAATATTAAAATACCAGCACTATTGGATAAGATAATACCAGTTTAGGATAAGGGGATACCAAGCATATCGCCTGTTTAAAAATAATTTTGTATTATCACTTTTAAACACAAGCATTATGACAACGATTGAAACCCAATTGATCCTGCCTCTGGAAAAAGTAGGCATTAACGACATTGAAAAAGTAGGCGGCAAAAATGCTTCGCTGGGCGAAATGATACAGCACCTTTCGGCAAGGGGCGTACAAATCCCTGGAGGGTTTGTAGTAACCGTGGAGGCCTACGAATATTTTATTGCCTATAACCAGTTGGACAGCAAGATAAAGTCTATAGTGGCCGGGCTAGATGCAGACAATATCCAATCGCTGCAGTTTTGTGGTGATGCCGTGCGGGAATTGATAGAAAGTGGTGATTTCCCAGATGATTTAGCCAATGAAATAGAACACGCATATACCCTGCTTTCCCAAAAGCATGGGCAAGATAATACAGATGTGGCCGTGCGTTCCTCCGCCACGGCAGAAGACCTGCCAGATGCTTCTTTCGCTGGGCAGCAGGAAACTTTTTTAAATGTAAACGGGGCAGCGGACTTGTTGCATACCATCAAAAAATGCTTTGCTTCGCTATTTACTGACAGGGCAATCAGCTACCGGCATAGTTTTGGGTACGACCATTTCCTGGTAAAGCTATCTGTTTGCGTGCAAAAAATGGTACGGAGCGATCTGGCAGCCGCTGGCGTGGCTTTCTCGATAGATACTGAAAGTGGTTTTAAAGATGCTGTAATTATCAACGGCTCTTATGGCCTAGGTGAAATGGTGGTGCAAGGTGCTGTAAGCCCAGATGAGTTCATTGTTTTTAAACCAGCTTTGAAAAAAGGCTTTTCGCCTATCATCGAGAAAAAGATGGGGGTAAAAAACCGCAAGATGGTGTACAGCAAAATAGCGGGCGAGCGGGTAACCATCGTGCCAGTAGATGCGGCTGACGAAAACAGGTTTTGCCTCAGCAACACCGCTATACTGCAACTAGCCACATGGGTTGTGGCTATTGAAGAGTATTACTCCACCATAAAAGGACAATGGTGCCCAATGGATGTGGAATGGGCGGTAGATGGCATTACCAATCAACTGTTTATAGTGCAGGCCAGGCCTGAAACCATCCACTCCCGCAGGGAAGCCAGCACGGTGAAAGAATACATAATTGAAGACAAGAACAGGGAAAAGAAAATAATTGCAAAAGGCATCGCCGTGGGCGACAAAATAGCCAGCGGCAAGGTAAGGATGATACACAACCTTGCCAAGGAAGAAATACAGCACTATGTTTTTGAAAGAGGCGACGTATTGGTAACCGACATGACCGACCCCGACTGGGAACCCATCATGAAAAAAGCCGCAGCCATCATAACCAACAAAGGCGGGCGTACCTGCCATGCAGCAATAGTAGCCCGTGAAATGGGCGTGCCAGCCATAGTAGGCTGTGGCAATGCCACCAAGCTGTTGCAGGAAGGCATCATGGTTACCGCATCCTGCGCAGAAGGAGAGGTAGGCTATATCTACAGCGGGGCAATCCCCTTCCATGAGGAAATACACGACCTTAGCAAGCTGCCTGCCATTAAAACACCCGTGCTGCTTAACGTAGCCTCACCAGACATGGCATTCCATTTTGCGCACTTGCAAGCTAAGGGTATTGGGCTGGCTAGGGAGGAATTTATTATCAACAACTACATCAAAGTGCACCCCATGGCTTTGCTAAAGCATGAGTCGCTGGGAGACGAGGCATTGACAAAAACCATCAACCATGCCGCAAGGGGCTATGCCAATGGGGAAGCATTCTTTATAGAAAAGCTGTCGCAGGGCGTGGCCAAGATAGGGGCGGCCTTTTACCCCAACAAGGTAATCGTGCGTTTTTCTGACTTCAAGAGCAATGAGTATTATAACCTACCTGGCGGCCACCACTTTGAGCCGCACGAGGAAAACCCGATGATAGGATGGAGGGGCGCATCCCGCTATTACTCCAAGGAGTACAAGGAAGCTTTTGGCATGGAGTGCAAAGCCATAAGGAAAGTAAGGGAGGAAATGGGGCTGGACAATGTGATAGTGATGATACCATTCTGCCGCACACCCAAGGAACTTTTGGCCGTGTATGATGTAATGAAAGAGTATGGGCTGGAAAGGGGCAAGAACGGGCTGGAAGTGTATATAATGGCCGAGCTGCCCTCCAACGTATTGCTGGCAGATGTGTTTGCCAAACATATAGATGGCTTTTCCATTGGGTCCAACGACCTTACCCAGCTTACCTTGGGGCTAGACAGGGATTCTGCCCTGGTGGCACACCTGTACGACGAGCGGAACGAAGCGGTGAAAGCCATGATTTCGCTGCTGATAAAAGCCGCAAAAGCCGCCAAGATAAAGGTCGGCATCTGCGGGCAGGGCCCTTCTGACTTTCCTGACTTTGCCCAGTTTTTGGTGGAAGAGGGCATTGATACCATCTCGGTAACCCCCGATGCGTATTTTAAAACGGTGAATGCCATAGCAAAAATTAATGGCGTGGCGTAGGTATATGTTGTTGAATGTTTGGGCCCGGGCAATTTGTTGCCTGGGCTTTTTTGTGCTTTAACCTGGTTTAGCGTGCACTTTTTGGGGGCTTTGCACCCTTTGTTTGGCATTGTATTTTGACGCTGATTTGAAATTTTAGGCCTATCTAGACTATAACTCATTGAAATACAGTGTTTTTTAGTTTTTAAAGATGAGTGTTTTGTGAGTGATTTGTGAGTGAAAAATGAGTGTTTTGTGAGTGATTTTCGGGGGAAAGTGAGTGATTTTCGGGTTTTTTTAAGTGGGAAATTAACATATTATATTTTTTTTGATGTTAAAAATAGTACCATGAGGCTAAAGACCGATGCTAGGTTAACCATAGTGGTTGGCCTAACTGAGACATTAAAGTTTTTTGCATTTTTAGTTAAAACTTACCCCGACTCGACCTCACCCCAACCCTCTCTAAAGCTAGCGTTTATAACAAATCTCATTGAACCAAATGTTGCCTCTTAGCGTGTAGACCTCACCCCCCAACCCACTCTCCGAAGGCGAGGGGGAGCCAACCCTTGACAAAATCCAAGAGGTTTTATGATAAATTTCACTTGCAGCTATCTATTTTGGTTAAACTAAAAAGATTAAAAAGATGTGTGTATACCCTAGCTCCAAAGGAAGAGATGCAAGAAAAAAGAAGGGAATGAGAAGCACTAAGCGATGACTTGAAATGGCTTTTTTTCTTCATTTTCCGTGATTTATTTTTTTTCGAGCCTGTCTTTTTGTTTCTAACTCATTGTTATTCAGTTATTTTATGTTATTTAACCCTCGTTTTTTATGATAATTTAAGTGAATTTTATGATAATTTATTGATAATGGAATAATAGTTTTATGATACGAAACTGATAATTTATTGATAATAAAGTGATAAGATTTTGATAGTGAATTATCATTTTCCTAAGCAATCTACCAGCAGGTGCAGGAGCTAAAGCTTAGGTGGTTAGTTCCTGTTTTAATGTAAAGTTGGCATGGATATATAAAAAGCCCAAAATAAAAATCCTATATGGGGGAAATATGCCCCCATGAGTATCCAGAAATGCCCCCATATAGGATTTTAGTGGTAAGTGGCGAGGAAGGGGATAGGAGGATGGGGGAGTTGGATAATATGTTTAAAAAAAAGCGGAAACTCCAAAAAATGAAGTTTTGAAATACCCCTCGTTCCATTTGAGAAGTGGATAAATTATTGATTGTAGGAGACCCACCCCCTAACCCCCTCCGAGGAGGGGAACGAGAAGACCTAAGCGAATAGTTGAAATGCACCACTTTTTTGTGCTTATACCCCTTTTTTACAGAAAAAACATTAAATTTGGCTAGCTAAACCAATGAATACATGAAAGCAATAGCAGGGGTAAAATTTATGAAAATGCTTCTGGCAAAATAACCCATGACACCATTAGCTTGAAGTGCCATGCCAAAATAATAAAGGACTTAATAGACCACCAACTTATGGAAGATGCCCGAAAAGATAGTTTTACCGATTGTGAGATAGCAAGAAAAGAATTGCTGGAGACGGTTTAGAACAAAAGCAAAACAGGCATATAAAATTGTTGTTTTAAAACAAGTATACTAACGTTTCCGAAATGCTTTCCCCCATTCTGACTTACAAATAGTGGCTTGAAAAAGTTTTATGCACCCCTCATTTTTCTTTTCATCTTCTTTGTTTCCTTCATGCCGCTTTCGAGCCATTGTTACGAAAAAAATACCCTTTATTTTTGCACAATGGATAATGAGCTACTGCGGCAGTTGGTAATAGCCGCATTAAAAGAAGACATAGGCGATGGCGACCATAGCACGTTGAGTTGCATCCCTCCTGGTAAACAAGGCAAGGCGGAGCTGAAGATAAAACAAGCTGGCATATTGGCTGGCGTGGAAGTAGCACAAAAGATATTTGAACAAGTAGAGCCTGCTGCAAAATTCACCGCATTCAAAAAAGATGGTAATGCAATGGTGGCTGGCGAAATAGCTTTTGAAGTATCGGCCTCTATCTACACCATATTAACCTGTGAGCGGTTGGTTTTGAATTGTATGCAGCGCATGAGCGGAATAGCCACCCTTACCCTCCAATACACAGAAAAGCTAAAGGGCTACAAAACAAAATTGCTCGATACCCGTAAAACCACGCCCAATTTCCGCTTGCTGGAAAAAGAAGCTGTGAAAATAGGCGGTGGTATCAACCACCGTTTTGGCCTGTACGACATGATAATGCTAAAGGATAACCATATTGATTATGCAGGAGGATTGACGCCAGCTATTAATAAGGCTTTTGAATATACCCAAACCCATAACCCAGCATTAAAAATAGAAGTAGAAACCCGTAGCCTGGCAGATGTAGAAACCGTTTGTACCATTGGCAAAGGCAAGGTTTTTAGGATAATGCTAGATAATTTTACCCCTGCACAAATAACAGAAGCCCTGCAAATAATACAAGGTGGGTTTGAAACAGAGGCAAGCGGGGGCATTAACTTGCAAACCATAGAAAGCTTTGCTGCCACTGGGGTTGATTATGTAAGCGTGGGCGGATTGATACACCAGGCACAAAGCGTAGATTTGAGTTTGAAAGCAGTAATCGTATAAATAGTGCCCAATGAGCAAAAAAATAAAACCCATCAACAATGGTTTAGTGTATAGCACAGACCCCAATTTTAAACTGGAGGAGGATAATGAGATAGTAGAAACTCTTGCACCCAAAGCACAAAAGCTGCGTGTGAAGTTAGAAACCAAACACCGAGCTGGCAAAGCAGTAACATTGGTTACAGGTTTTATCGGCACAGAAGCCGATTTGGAAACCTTGGGCAAGCTGCTGAAAAACTACTGCGGCACAGGCGGCTCGGCAAAAGAGGCAGAAATTATTATCCAGGGCGACCAGCGGGATAAAGTGCTGAAATATTTGTTGGAAAAAGGATATACCCAAAGTAAAAGGATATAGGCAAGATTTTGTTTATACTTTTTTAACAAAACGACCCTCGAACCGCTTGTTGCCTAAGCATAAAATGGGGAAAAGCTCTCTAGATAGCAACTTCGCCTCACTAAAATTTACAATACAATAACAACGATTCGCTATGTACATTAAAGTTCGTGTTTCCCTTACATTTTGTGCCATTGTGGCAAAATAAATGGCGTAGTTTGCATTATTAAATTAAATATGCGGTATCAATGTATTTAGTATCTACACCATGGTGGTTAAGGGCATTGTACCCAGCATTAACCTGGCAAATACCTACAAAGGAACAATGCCTCTACCTTACATTTGACGATGGCCCCCACCCAACTGCTACGCCATTTGTACTGGATAAACTAAACCAATTTAATGCCAAGGCAAGTTTTTTTTGCATTGGCAAAAACGTGGAAGCATACCAAGAAATATATAACCGCATAATAGCCGAAGGGCATTCCGTAGGCAACCATACCCAACACCACCTGAACGGATGGGAAACAAAAGACATGGATTATCTGGAAAATATTCAGTTTGCAGCTTCTAATATTCACACGCCATTTTTCAGGCCGCCTTATGGCAGGATAAAACGCTCGCAGATAAAACAATTGCACCATTCGTCAAGCCTGCCCTCCAAAATAATCATGTGGTCGGTACTTAGCGGCGATTTTGACATGGGCATTTCCCCAGAAAAATGCTTCCAAAATGTACTGAAACACACTAAGCCGGGGAGCATTATCGTTTTTCACGACAGCACCAAGGCCTGGGACAGGATGCAGTACGCATTGCCAATGGCACTGGAATATTTTAGCCAGAAAGGCTATCAATTCAAGGCTTTATAGGCATAAAAAAAGGCAGAGGTAGAAACCTTAGCCTTTTATAATCCGTACTCTATGAAAACAATCTTTACATTATGGGCTGTGTATGTGTCTTTTTAAGTATATCCTAAATCCCGGCACCTAATAAACGGTATAGGATGTGCATTTATTTTACGGAACCCCATATTTTTTTTATTGTGCAAAGGCAAAAAAAAATATTGCTCGCCTTTTTCGCCATAAAGACTCAAAGGCTCAAAGCAGCACGAAGGAAATAAAAAAGAAGCAAAGGAAAATCCCTGTTACGTTCTTTTCTTTGTGCTTTGGTGGCTTTGTGGCAAGATAATAAGTGGCAAATTGCTTAAAATTGCAGGATGATCATTATAGACACACACTGCCACCTGTACAGCGAGGAATTTAAAGGCGAAATTGATGCCGTTATCGGCAGGGCAAAAGCAGAAGGGGTTACCAAATTTTACTTGCCTGCCATAGACAGCACCTGTTTGGAAAGCATGTTGCAACTGGAAAAACAATACCCAAACGAGTGCATTGCTATGATGGGGCTGCACCCGTGCTATGTAAAAGAAAATTACAAGGAAGAACTAGCTATTGTAGAACAGCAATTGGCCTCACGCCATTTTGCTGCCATCGGCGAAATTGGGTTGGATTATTACTGGGACAAATCCTTTGCCACCCAACAGCAAGAAGCATTCAACCTGCAAATGGATTGGGCACTCCAGAAAGCACTACCTATTGTTATCCATACACGCAATGCCATGCAGGAAACATTGGAGATGGTAAAACCCTATGCAGCCAAGGGATTGAAAGGCATATTCCACTGCTTTGGTGGCAGCTACGAAAGTGCAAAACAGATAATTGATATGGGCTTTTTGCTGGGTATTGGCGGCGTGCTTACTTACAAAAAAGCAGGCCTGCCAGAAGTGTTGGAAAAAATAGGTATAGAACACTTGGTATTGGAAACAGATGCCCCCTACCTTCCGCCAGTCCCTTTCCGTGGCAAGCGCAACGAAAGCAGCTACCTGAAATACATAATTGAAAAACTAGCAGAAGTAAAAAACATGAGCGTGGAGGAAGTGGCAACAATTACCACGGCTAATGCGGAGGGGTTGTTTAAATAGCCAATAAAAATTATTTATTGGCTATCCATTTTAGTAGCCCTTCCAGTTCTTTTGAGGAAATATTTTCTTGTTCAGATTTGTCGTAGATAGATAATAAATATACTTCCGTATCTGTAATATGCACATAGGTAATTACCCTGACACCACCGCGCTTACCTTTTCCTTTAGATAATACAGATACCCTAATCTTATAACAATTGTTCCCTATTGGCGTACCCTGTATTGGATTTTCTTCAAGGTTATGTACTAAATTTATATATTCAAGTTTTAAAGAAGGATATTTTTTTGCTAATTTCTTGATGCGCTTTTCAAAAGCAGGGATAGTTATGACTTTATAGCTCATCGAACAATTCTTTAGCTGGCCGGCCTTTTAGTTTGCCAGCTTTTATCAATGTCATTTCTTCTACTGCTTCTTTAACGCCTTCTAATACGTCTGATTTATAGGGTGAAAGCGGCTTTGTTTTTATAAAAGGAAAACTTTGAAGCAATTCCATCACAAAAGATGCTTTTGAATCTTTAATATCCAGTAATACTTTCATCTTATTATAATTGAGGTATAAAAGTAGGTAAAAAGCTCGTTGCTTTGTTTTTAAAGAACGTTTGAAACATAACTTGTCTTGTCAAAAATTCCATAAATATATGGTTGTAATTTTGGAAGCACTACTTATCGTACCATGCT